>JBAUJK010000076.1:0-2234 GCA_049683695.1 Burkholderiaceae bacterium | reverse complement strand
GTCTGAAAGCCATCGGCGCCGTGGCGGTGGGCGCAGGCCGTCAGTGGCTGGCGCACCGCGCCGCCAGCAAGGGTGCGGCGCTGGCGCTGTACACGCTGTTTTCGCTGGCACCGATGCTGGTGCTGGTGGTGACGCTGGCCGGCCTGATCTTCGGCGAGGACGCGGTACGGCAGGCGCTGCTGGAGCAGATGCGCGGCCTGATGGGCGCACAGGGCGCGGAGGCGATCCGCATCGTGCTGCAGGGTTCGCAGCGCAAGACCGAAAGCCTGACGGCCGGGCTGGTGTCGGCGGCGATCGTACTGGTTTCCGCCACCACCGCCTTCGCCGAGCTGAAGGACAGTCTCGACGAACTGTGGGAAGTGCCGAAGGGTGCGCAATCCGGCCTGTGGGGGGTGGTGCGCGAGCGCTTCCTGTCCTTCGGCCTGATCCTGGTGCTGGTGTTGATGCTGCTGGCGTCGCTGGCAGTCAGCGCGGCGCTGGCGGCGCTGAGCCGGCTGTGGAGCGGCGGCGCCGTCGAGACGCTGTTCGAATTCGTGCTGCGCGGCAGCAGCAGCGTGGTGTCGTTTGTCATCGTCGCCGTGCTGTTCGCGGTGATCTTCAAGTACCTGCCGGCGACCCGGATCTCCTGGCGTGACGTGGCGATCGGCGCGCTGATCACCGCGCTGCTGTTTACCGTCGGCAAGGCATTGATCACGCTGTACGTCGCCCGCAGCGATATCAGTTCGTCCTACGGCGCCGCCGGCTCGGTGGTGGTGCTGATGACGTGGATCTACTATTCGGCGCAGATCTTCTTCTACGGCGCGCTGTTCACCCACGAATACGCGACAAAGCTCGGCAGCCGCGCGCGGACGCGGCCCGACCAACGGGGCGCGGCGCCCGCTACTTCATCAAATCCGCTTCCGACGTGAAGGCATCGGCGAAGAATTCCTCGGCCGGCAGGCCGGCGGCGGCGAAATCGGTGCGCGCGGCGTCGACCATCGGCGGCGCGCCGCAGGCATAGACCTGGTAGCCCGACAGGTCGGGCAGGTCGGCCAGCACCGCCAGATGCACGAAGCCGGTGCGGCCGCTCCAGCCATCCTCGGCGGTCGGCTCCGACACCACCGGCACGTACTTGAAGTGCGGCACGGTGCGCGCCCATTCCTCGCACAGCTCCTGCATGTACAGGTCGCGCGGGCGGCGCCCGCCCCAGTACAGCGTCATCGGCCGCGTCGATCCGGAATGGATGCTGTGCTCGATCAGCGCCTTGATCGGCGCGAAGCCGGTGCCGGAGGCCAGCAGCACGATCGGCTTGTCGGAATCCTCGCGCAGGAAGAAGGTACCGAGCGGAGCCTCGAAGCGCAGGATGTCGCGCTCCTTCATCGCATTGAACACATGGTCGGTGAACACGCCGCCCGGCATGTGGCGGATGTGCAGCGTGAGGTTGTCGTCTTCGTGCGGCGCGTTGGCCATGCTGTAGCTGCGGCGGGTGCCGTCGCGCAGGATGAATTCGAGGTACTGGCCGGCCAGGTATTGCAGCCGCTCATTGGCCGGCAGTTGCAGCGTCAGGATGGCGACGTCGTCGGTGACCTTGCGGATGGTGGTCACGCGCGACGGCATCTTGCGGATCGGGAACTGGCCGGCACCCAGCACTTCGCGCGCCTCGATCACCAGGTCCGAATGCGGCGTCGCGCAGCAGAACAGCGCGCCGCCGTTTTCCTCGTCCTTGACCGACAAGGCCTTCTCCTGGTGGGCGCCATGCGTGATGCTGCCGGACAGCAGCTTGCCGCGGCAGGTGCCGCAGGCGCCGTTCTTGCAGCCGTAGGGCAGGCCGACACCCTGGCGGATGGCGGCGCCGAGCACGGTTTCGCCTTCCTCGCATACGAATTGCCGACCGCTCGGCTGGACAGTGATCTGGAAACTCATACAATCCCGATGGTGAAAAATTCCATGCAGCTCAATCCGGCCGCCGGCCACAGGCTCGGGCGGCCGCGTCTGTTGATCGTGGGGTGCGGCGATGTCGGCATGCGCCTGCTGCCGCTGGTCCGTACCCGCTTCCGGGTATTCGCCGTGACCAGCCGCCCCGAGCGCTGTACCGCTCTGCGCGCCGCCGGCGCGACTCCGATCGTGGCCGACCTGGATGTGCCGCACACGCTGGCGCGGCTGGCCCGCCTGGCCGCCGTGGTGGTGCATCTGGCGCCGCCTCCGGGCGACGGCGCGCACGATGCGCGCAGCCGCCGGCTGGCCGCCATTCTACC
>JBAUJK010000075.1:0-4442 GCA_049683695.1 Burkholderiaceae bacterium | reverse complement strand
GCCTATGCCAGAAGAATGGCGCGAGGATTTAAAAATACCCGTGTCAGTATCGGCTCATTTCGGCGGCTCGCCGCCGACCACCACGGTCGACAGCTTTCCCTGCGCGATCTTGCGCGCGAAGGCGGCGCGGACGTCGGCGATGCTGACCTTGTCGATGTTGGCGGTCCAGGTGTCGAGGTAGTCGAGCGGCAGGTTGTAGAAGCCGATCAGCGCGATGTTGGCGAGGATCTTGCGGTTGTTGTCGATGCGCAGCGGGAAGCTGCCGATCAGGTTGTCCTTGGCGGCACGCAACTCGGCCTCGGTGGGGCCGTCGCGCAGGAAGGCGGCGAGCGTGTCATTGACCACCTTCAGCGCCTGCTCCGCGCTTTCCTTCCTGGTCTGCAGGCCGATCTGGAACGGCCCCTTCTGCGCCATCGGCACGAAGGCGCTGTAGACGCCGTAGGTCAGGCCGCGCTTTTCGCGCACCTCGTTGGTCAGGCGCGACACGAAGCCGCCGCCGCCCAACACGTAATTGCCGACCGTCAGCGCGAAGAAATCCGGGTCGCCGCGCACTTCGGCCGGCATCCCGATCAGGATGTGCGCCTGCGACGCCGGGTGCGGCAGGCGCTGGCTGCGCGCCTCGGCGTCCGGCACCGGCGGCAGCGCCGCCAGCGGCGCGCCCTGCGGCAGCCGCTCGGTCAGCTGGCGGGCGATGGCGTCCGCCTCGGCGCGCGTCAGGTCGCCGATGATCGACACCACCGCCCGGTTGGCGACGTAGTGGGTGCTGTGGAACAGCGCGACGTCGTCGCGCGTGATCGCCGCCACCGATTCGGGCACCGCGTCCTGGCCATACGGATGACTGCCGTACAGCAGGCGCCAGAAGCTGCGGCCGGCGATCGCTTCCGGCTTGGTCAATTCTTCCTTGATGCCGGCGATGGTGCGCGCCTTGTCGCGCTCCAGCAGCTCGGCCGGAAAGCTCGGCTGCGCCAGGATGCGCGCCAGCAGCTTGACCGCCGCGCTGCGTTCCGGCTCGGAAGCCAGGCTGCGCAGCGAGACATTGGCGCGCTCGGTATCGGCGCCGCCGCCGCGCTGGGCGGCGGTATCGGCGAAGGCGTCCGAAATCTGCGCCTCGGTCAGCGCCGGCTCCGGCGTCATCTGCGGTTTCTGCGCACCGTCGCCGCCGCTGTTTGCGCTGCCGGCATGCACGCCGCGCGCCAGCATCGCGGCGGTCAGCGCCGCCAGCCCGGCCTTGCCGGGCGGATCGCGGCGGCTGCCGGCGTCGAAATCGACGTTCAGGTCGACGATCGGGATCGAATGGTTTTCGACGAACAGCACGCGCGCGCCATTGGCGAGCGTCCAGCTGTCGATCGCCAGCGCCGCCCAGGCGGGGTGGACGAAGGCGGCGCAGGCGGCGAAGGCAAGGATCAGTTTTTTCATCGGATCGGCACGCAAACGGTAGGCATCGACGGAATGGGCAGCGAGCAACGGGCAGCTAGCGCAGCAGCGCACCGGACGGCGGCGCCGGCTTCTTTTCCGACAGCGGCAGCGGCACCAGCGTTGCCACCGTCAGGTTGTCGTCATTGAAATACTTGCGCGCCACCGCCTGCACCTGCTGCGGCGTCACCGCGCGCAGCTTCTCGATGACGCGGTCGATCAGCTTTTGCGAAATGCCGCGCATCTCGAAGCTGCCGATTTCCATCGCCTGGCCGAAGATCGAATCGCGCTTGTAGATCTGGCTGGCCACCAGCTGCGTCTTGACGCGCTGCAATTCGGCTTCCGACACGCCTTCGTCGGCGATGCGCTGCACTTCGGCGCGCAGCCGGCGCTCCAGTTCTTCGGTGGAAACGCCCACCGCCGGCACGCCATCCAGCGTGAACAGCACCGGACCGCGCGACAGGCCGGAATAGTCGGCGCCAACCGAATTGGCGACGCGCTCGGTGCGCACCAGCCTGGCGTTCAGCCGCGCATTGTCGTAGCCGTCCAGCACCGCCGCCAGCACCGACAGCGCATGCACGTCATCGTCGCGCTCGACGTCGACCAGGCGCGGCGTCTTGAACGCCAGCTCCACGTACGGGTTTTCCGCCGGCGCCTTGACCGTCACGCGGCGCACGCCGCGCTGCGCCGGCTCGTCCTGCGGCTTCCTGACCGGCAGCGGCTTGGCCGGAATGGCGCCGAAGTATTTCTGCGCTAGCTCGTGCACCGCTTCGGCATTGACATCGCCGGTCACCACCATGACTGCGTTGTTCGGCGCGTACCAGTGCTCGTACCACTGGCGGGCATCGGCCACCGTCATGTTTTCCAGGTCGTTCATCCAGCCGACGATCGGATGATGGTAAGGATGGGCGACGAAGGCGGCCGCCGACAGCGCCTCGTCGACCTGCGCCAGCGGCTGGTCGTCGGTGCGCAGCCGGCGCTCTTCCATCACCACCTTGATTTCCTGCGCGAATTCGGCCGGGTCGAATACCAGGTTGGCCATGCGGTCGGCTTCCAGCGCCATCACGTCGGCCAGCCGCGATTTTTCGATCTGCTGGAAGTAGGCGGTGAAATCCTTGCTGGTGAAGGCGTTTTCGCGCCCGCCCAGAGCGGCCACGCGGCGGCTGAATTCGCCCGGCTTCAGGTGCGTGGTGCCCTTGAACATCATGTGCTCCAGCGCATGGGCGACGCCGGTGGTGCCGTTGACCTCGTCCATCGAGCCGGTCCGGTACCAGACCATGTGCGCGACGGTGGGCGCGCGGTGGTCTTCCTTGACGATGATCTTCATGCCGTTGGCGAGCTGGAATTCCTGGCCGGGAGCAGCCAGCGCCAGCAGTTGCAGGCCGAGCCAGAGCCAGGCCAGGACGATTGCGCGGAGTTGAAATTTCATGGTCGTCGCTCTGATAGAATGCGCCTGATTGTATATCCTTGCCTGCGGCACCGCTCCTTGCCGCCCCCTGTCTTCCCGCCAGATGTTTAGCTTCTTCAAGAGAAAACCCAAGCCCGAACCGGCTGCGGCGCCCGCGCCGGCACCTGCACCTACACCTGTGCCGACGCCGGGACCGACTTTCGAGCAGCCGGCCGCACCGGCCACGCCGGTAGCGCCGGTCGCCCCCACGGCGCCATCAATCCCGGAACCGGTACCAGTCGCGCCGGAAACCGACGGCGAAATCGTCGCCGCCCCGGCGCCGGCGCCGGAGCAAAAGAAATCCTGGCTGGCGCGGCTGAAGACCGGGCTGTCGAAGACGTCGTCGAACCTGACCACGCTGTTCGTCGGCGCCAAGATCGACGAGGATCTGTACGAAGAGCTGGAAGCGGCGCTGCTGATGGCCGACGCCGGCGTCGAGGCAACCCAATCCCTGCTTGGCGCACTGAAGAAGAAGGTCAAGGACGAACGCCTGACCGAGGCACAGCAGGTCAAGCAGGCGTTGCGCTCGCTGCTTGTCGAGTTGCTGACGCCGCTGCGGAAGCCGCTGGTGCTCGGACGCCAGCAGCCGCTGGTGATGATGATCGCCGGCGTCAACGGCGCCGGCAAGACCACCACCATCGGCAAGCTGGCCAAGCACCTGCAGGCGCACCGGCAATCGGTGCTGCTGGCGGCCGGCGATACCTTCCGCGCCGCCGCGCGCGAGCAGCTGGCGGTCTGGGGCGAGCGCAACAACGTCGCCGTGATCGCGCAGGAATCGGGCGACCCGGCCGCGGTCGCCTTCGACGCGGTGCAATCGGCGCGCGCGCGCAAGACCGACGTCGTGATGGTCGACACCGCTGGCCGACTGCCGACCCAGCTGCACCTGATGGACGAGCTGAAGAAGATCAAGCGCGTGATCGGCAAGGGCATGGACGGCGCGCCGCACGAAGTGCTGCTGGTGATCGACGGCAACACAGGGCAGAACGCGCTGGCGCAGGTCAAGGCTTTCGATGCCGCGCTCGGCCTGACCGGGCTGGTGATCACCAAGCTCGACGGCACCGCCAAGGGCGGCGTGCTGGCGGCGATCGCCAAGAGCAACCCGGTGCCGGTGTATTTCATCGGCGTCGGCGAAAAGATCGAGGACCTGCAGCCGTTCGACGCCGCTGAATTCGTCGACGCGCTGCTCGGCTAGCCCCTCCCCTGTCGCCATGATCGAATTCCAGCGGATCAGCAAGCGCTACGCGGCCGGCGTGATGGCCTTGCACGACGTCAACCTGACCATCGGCCGCGGCGAACTGGTATTCCTGGCAGGGCCGTCAGGCGCCGGCAAGTCGACGCTGTTGAAGCTGATTGCCGGCGTCGAGCGCCCCAGCGCCGGCACGCTGACGGTGCAGGGACAGGACATCGGCGGGCTGCCGGCTTCCGGCCTGCCTTGGCTGCGGCGCAAGCTGGGCTTGATCTTCCAGCAGCAGACGCTGCTCCTGGACCGCCCGGTGCTGGCCAACGTGATGCTGCCGCTGCTGGTCTGCGGCGCCGGCCGTGCCGAGGCCGAACGGCGCGCGCGCGCTGCGCTCGACAAGCT
>JBAUJK010000074.1:0-2022 GCA_049683695.1 Burkholderiaceae bacterium | reverse complement strand
TTGACGCGCGGATCGACCACCGCCTGGCGCAGGCCGGGCAGCGCCGGCGTCGCCGCCAGGTAATCGCTGGTGGCCCGCAATTCCGCCGGCGGCTCGAGTTCTTCCGGGATCAGGAACAGCCGCAGCTGGCGCAGCCGGCGCCCGAGCGACACGCGGCTGGAGAACACCGACAGCGGGATCGACAGCGCCAGCGCGCCGACGATCGGCAGCAGCCACCATAAAAACGACGGGTTCAGCCAGAACACGCCGCCGCCCCATAGCAGCCCCAAAAGCGTATGGCCGCCGTGCTTGCGCAGCGCCTCGCCCCAGCTGGTCTCGGCGTCGTCGCGCGGCGGCGACTTCCAGCGGATCGCCCAGCCGAGGAAGGCGGCGGTCACGAAGCGCGTGTGGAACAGCATCCGCACCGGCGCCAGCAGTGCCGAAAACACCAGTTCGATCAGCATCCCGAGCGTGACGCGCAGGCGGCCGCCGAAGCCGCGCGCGCCCTGCATGCAGATCAGCACTACCGACAGGATCTTCGGCAGGAACAGCAGCGTCGCGGTGGCCGAGAACAGCGCCAGCGCCTTTTCCGGATGCCATTCCGGCCAGATGGGAAACAGTTGGAACGGCTGGGTGAAATACTGCGGCACCGTCAGCTCGTGCGAGGCCAGCATGCCGGTCGACAGCGCCAGGAACAGGAACCACAGCGGCGCCGACAGATAGGCCATGACGCCGGTGGCGAACACCGCGCGGTGCACCGGGTGCATGCCGTGCGCGGTGAACAGCCGGAAGTTCATCAGGTTGCCGTGGCACCAGCGGCGGTCGCGCTTCAACTCGTCCAGCAGGTTGGGCGGCATTTCCTCGTAGCTGCCGTCGAGGTCGTAGGCGATCCACACCGCCCAGCCGGCGCGCCGCATCAGCGCCGCCTCGACGAAATCGTGCGACAGGATGTCGCCGGCCAGCGAGCCGCGGCCCGGCAGCGGCGCCAGCGCGCAGTGGCGGATGAACGGCGCCATGCGGATGATCGCGTTGTGCCCCCAGTAATGCGATTCGCCGAGCTGCCAGTAGTGCAGGCCGGCGGTGAACAGCGGGCCGTAGACGCGCGTCGAGAACTGCTGGATGCGCGCGTACAGCGTGTCGCGCCCGGAGGCGCGCGGCGCGGTCTGGATGATGCCGGCGCCCGGATTGGCTTCCATCAGCCGCACTAGCGTCGCCAGGCAGTCGCCGCTCATCACGCTGTCGGCGTCCAGCACGATCATGTAGCGGTAGTTGGCGCCCCAGCGGCGGCAGAAGTTGTCGATGTTGCCGCTCTTGCGCTTGACCCGCCGCAGCCGGCGTCGGTAGAAGATGCGGCCGAAGCCGTCGACCGCGCCGCACAGCGCCTTCCAGGCGGCCAGTTCGGCCACGCACAGGTCCGGCTCGCTGCTGTCGCTCAGCACGAAGAAGTCGAAATGCTCGAGCGTGCCGCTGCGCTGCACCGATTCGTAGGTGGCGCGCAGGCCGGCGAAGACCCGTGCCACGTCCTCGTTGGCGATCGGCATTACGATCGCGGTGCGGGCGGCGGCGTCGATCGGCGCGTCGCCCGCGGCCGAGGCCGAGATCATGTAGCGGTCGCGGCCGCGCAGCAGCACCAGGAAGCCGGCCATCGCGGTCCAGAAGCCGGCCGAGACCCAGCAGAACAGCACCGCGAACAGCGCCAGCGTCACCATTTCCATCGGCTTGGCGCCGTGATACGGCAGCACCGCGCTCATGAAGTAGGTTGCCAGCGCGGTTTGCCCGAACATCAGGAACAGCAGGATCAGGCGCCGCCAGCCGCCGCTGCGCTGCCAATCGCCGTGAGGATCGGGGGCGTCCGCCGCTGGCGGGCCCTTGCGGATCGGCGGCACCGCGCGCTCGCCCGCGCCGATCAGCGTGCGGAACCAGCGGATCAGCGGATTGAGCGCGCCCCACGGCTGCGGCACCATCGAGATGCGGTTCGGCTGCGGCGCGCTGGCGATGCGTCGGCGGCAGGCGGGCGGCGTCGCCGGCGGCGCGTCGGTGTCC
>JBAUJK010000073.1:0-36100 GCA_049683695.1 Burkholderiaceae bacterium | reverse complement strand
CCGTGATCGCCACGGATGTGACCAAGGACTTTGCGATGGCCGATGCCCATGGCTTGTCGTCGTCGCCGCGCGGTTCGCGCAGCTGGGAAATTTACAACAACAACTTCTCGGCCAATCTGTCGAGCGGTCGTGTGTATGCGGCGATCGGCATCCGCGGTGGCGATGGCGTGATCTTCAACAACACGGTGGGCTCGAATATCGCGCGGGCGGTGGTATTGGAGCTGGAAGGCGCGAGCTGCGGCACGTATCCGGCCAAGGACCAGACGCGTGAAGCCTGGATCTGGAACAACAACCCGAGCACGATCGACAACACCTGCACGTCGTCGATCCAGGCTGGCCGGGATTACTTCACCAGTGCCAAGTCGGGCTATACGCCTTACGCCTACCCGCATCCGTTGCGTTGATCGCCAGCCGGCTGCCAGTACAGCGGCAGCCAGCCATGGCAACCATGAAAACGCGGACCATCGGTCCGCGTTTTTTTATTCCCGGGTCAGCTACTCTGCTTTCTGAAAAGGAGACTTCGCCGGTGAAGTTTTTTTCAACTTGTCCTGCCGGTGCGGCGCGACGTCCTGGCATGCCGGAGCATCTGTTTCATGAACCCGTACACGAACAGAGTGTTGGTCACCGCATAGCGCCTGAAAAGGCGCCGCGGCTCCTTGGCCAGGCGGTACAGCCATTCCAGTCCATGATGCTGCATCCATGCCGGCGCACGTTCCAGAGTACCGGCATGGTAGTCGAATGCGGCTCCGACTCCGACCAGGACGGCGCGTATCCGATCCCGGCGCGCAGCCATCCATTTTTCCTGCTTCGGGCAACCCAGGCCGACGAAGACCAGTCCTGCTCCGGACCGGTTCATGCGCTCGATTTCCTGCCGCTCCTCGTCTTCCGTCAATCGCCGGAAGGGCGGAGCGTACATGCCTGCAATCGCCAGACGCGGAAATTTTTCGGAAAGTACCGCTTGCAAGGCAGCCAGGGTGGCTTCCGTGCTTCCGTAAAAGAACACCTTTTGGCCCAGGTGTTCCGCTTCGGCCAGGTATTTCCACATCAGATCCGGCCCATTGATTCGCTGCTGCGAGGCGATTCCCAGCCAGCGCAGCGCCCAGGCGACTGGCGCTCCGTCCGGGGCACACAGGTCGGCACCATGGACTGCAGCCATGAAATCGGCATCCCTGGACGCGGTAACCACGGAATGAACGTTGCACAGGCAGATATAGCGGGATTCCGGTACGGCGGCCCAGTGGGTGATCTTCTGAATCGCTTCTTCCCAGGACAGCGCATCGATGGGCGCGCCAAGGACCAACCGGGTATTACGCATATTCGGATTCAGGTCGTGTACAAGCGATGGCGTCATGATAAATATCGAGCAGGGTACGGTAGTTCGCTTCGGGGGTGTATTTGGCCTCGTATTCCTGGCGTGCCGCCTTTCCCATTACTTCCATCCGTTCCGGATGCGCGCAAGCCCAGGCGATCTTGGCGGCCAGATCGGTGCTGTCCCCCGGAGTGAATAGAAGACCCGTTACACCGTCGTCGACGATCTCCGGCAGGGCACCGAGCCGGCTGGCGATGACCGGCAAGCCGCAGGAGAACGCTTCCGTGATCGTCCGTGGCGAGCTTTCGTAGCAGACGCTTGGCAGTACCAGGAACAACGCTGAATTCATCCGTTCAAAGATGCGATCGAGCGGCTGGAAGCCGACCCATCGCTCGCCGAAGGCGTCTTTTGCGGCCGTTTCCAGAGGCCCGCTGCCGATGATCTCAATCTCGGCTTGAGCCAGCGTACCGGCTGCTTCGACCAGCACGTCCACTCCCTTTTCTACCGACAGGCGTCCGACGTACAGTCCGCCGCGGCGGGAAGGCGAGGCGGCTGAGCGGCCCGATACGGAAAAATTGGGTTTGATACGGATACGATCAGCGGGTAGGCCGCCCTGGATGAACTTGTCGCGGCAAAATTCATTCAAGGCGATGTAGCGGGTGACCTTGTGCCGGAACGTCCCGAGGGCGCGATGCAGGCTCAGCATGCCGGCGAGAACAGCGGTTTGAGTGTACGAGTCCCGGTAGCATTTGCGCTCCACGGCTCGCCACAAGCCTTTGCCGAGGCAGTCTTCGCATATCTTCCCTTGCCGCAGAAAGGTGGCTTGCGGGCACAGCAGCCGGAAGTTATGCAAGGTCTGTACGACCGGCACCGAGCAGGTGTCGGCTGCCCAGTACAGGGAAGGCGATATCAGCGGGAAGGTATTGTGCGCGTGGATGACGTCCGGCGAAAAATCCTTGCAGGCTTGCTGAATTTCCGAAAAGCTCCGCCGGGACCAGAAGGTCGAAAAGCCGGCCGCCACCTTCCCGAGTGCCTGCAGTTCGTCGTTGTGCCGCCTGTAGGCCAGGACTTCATGCCCGTACGAGCGCAGCAGGGAAATTTCCGCATCGACCACCTCGTCTTCGCCTCCCCGCATCTGGTAGGCATTATGAGAGACCAGGATTTTCATCGGACGACGGGGGCTGGGCGATCGCGTTCGACGCGCTGGCGCGCATAGCTGCGGTCGGCGAGCTGGCAATTGCTCAATCTATCCTGCACCGGGACCTGCGATGTGACGTAACCCAGGAAGTCGCTCAGTTCTTGCCAGGCGTCGAGTTTGTCGATTTCCCAGGAATGACTCCATAAATGAAAGCTCAATCCATGCTTGAGCGCCCAATCGAAGAGACAGTACAGCCGGTCGAGCCAGTCATTCGGTTTCAACGCCAGCATCAGTCCATCGGTGCGTGCGGGCCAATGACCGCTCTTGAGATAGTTGCTCACGTAGACGGTCCAGTCGTGGGGATAGAACTGCAGGGTGGTTCGCATCCGGAACGGATCGGCACCCGGATCGAAGCACAGGTTCATGGTGGTGCGGGCGTATTCGAATCCTGCTTCTTTCACCATGTCCAGGTGATGGGCATCGTACTTGCCGCCGGGATAGCAGAAGCCGACGACTTCCTTCCCCAGAATTTCTTCCAGGCGGTGCTTACCGTCGACGATCTGGAAACGGGCCTGGTCGATATTCAGGCGGTTCAGATAACAGTGATCATGGGTGTGCGAACCGACTTCGAATTCGCAGGCGATTTCCCGGATGGCGCTGGGGGCCAGAACTTCACGGCATTCCCGATTGGTGATCGGTATGTAGAAGGTCCCGTTCAGACAATGCCTGCTCAACAGTTCCGCCATTTTCATGTCGGACGGGTGCCCATCGTCGGTGGAATAGGTAAAGGCCATTGTCATTCAATGCTCCCGGTATGCGGTCATCTTGCTTCCTATGACATCGGTCGATACTGTGATTCGTCAACATATATCCTCCAGGCATGCCAGAACGCCTTCGTTGAAACGTTCGGCCATGTTTTCGATGGTGTAGCGGGGAGCGCTCTCCAGGCTGCCGTGTCGCAGACGACGCAAGATTTCCGGAACCGAAAGCACTTCGACCACGCTGTCGACGTAGGCGTCGAGATCGTTCGCTGTCATGATGCCGTTCACGCCCGATCGAAGATAGGAGATCTCGGGGCCGTGCAGGTCGCAATCGGTGGTCAACATGGGTGTGCCGCTGACGAAGGAGTCCTGAATTCCGAGACCGACCGCACCCGGATTCAGCAGCACATCGGCCAGCATCAGGCCCGCCGCCTTGTCGGCACCGTACAGGGGGCCGACATAACGGATCCACGAATGCGCGCGGACGGCGTTGTCGATCCAGCCCTGCTCCTGTGGCAGGCCGGCACCGGCAATCACCAATTGAAAGCGCGGAATTTTGTTGCGTATCCTGTATGCGGCGTCGAGCAGGAAATCGATCCGCTTTTCAGGGTAAAAGGACCCGATGTAAATTCCCACAGGTCCGGCATCCAGCTGCCACCGTTTCCTCAGACTCCGCAGCTCTTCCGGACGGAGCTTGTCGCAGAGCTCGGTCAGTTCTCTGGTATCCGCGGCATTTTCCACTACGGTAATCGCCTTGCGGGGAAAGCCGGTCGTTTCCACGAGTTCGGCCGACATATCCGTATAGGCGAACCACCAGTCGGCCTTGGCGACGGTCCAGCGCTTGAAGCGCTCCTTCAGGCCGTTGGGTGACTGCGACTGCATGTTTCGCCCATGCCCCCAGAAAGCCAGCCGCTTCGGTCTGCGGAAAAAAAGCAGCCAGAGGTTGTAGAGCATCTTGTTTTCGTGATTGACGATCACCAGGTCCGCTCCTCGGGCATATGCACCGAACGGCTGCCAGCACAATTTTTTCCCGAAAATGTGAAAGGTCGGGATCGGAATCGCCCAATCCAGCGTCGCCAGATCCTGCTTCCTTGCCTCGTTCTTGGTTCCTTCCCCGATCAGGAGCTGGAGCTCGATTCCCTTGCTGTCCAGCAGTGTACGAAGCCTGTTATAAAACGGAACCCGATAGTGGGTCAGCCGTCGTTCCACCACCACGATGCGACGATGGTGCGCGGAGCCGGACATCGTTTTGTCCGCACGCATATCGATCGGGTCTTCACGTCGAAGGTAAGTAGAGTGACGGAGTGGACTAGATGTTTCCATAAAGGGCCAGGATGAAAAAGTTGGAGGTTTCCCCGATGCTTATAGCCGCTTGCGGTGGAGAACCATGGGAGGAGGGGAAGGCCATCTCTTGCATGTTCCCAGAAAAAGGATGACGAGAAGGGTCAGCCACATCTGGTCACGCGGCATGACCAGCGTGGCTTCCGTCAAGTTGTAGATCAGCATGGAAAAGATGAACGGCATCGCAAACGGTAGGATCTCGATCCCGACATAAGCCGTTTTTTTCATCTCCACCAGCCATTTGACAAGAAACAGGGCGAACAATATGAGCGCGATCGTGCCGCCACGAACCATCAGGTCCAGGTATCCGTTGTGATAAGTGGTATAGCGCATGTCGGTCGTCTTGATCAAATAGGCGTTGTCATCGAAGCCCCAGCCGACCCACGGCCGGGCGCCGATTGCCTTGAGCGCAGCAATCCAGATTTCGGTTCGCCCCGTAAAGTCGCCTGAACGGCCAGCCAGGCCGAGCAGTTTTCCCATGTCCAGCGCATTGCCAAGGAACATCACCCCTACTGCGGCGACCAGGACCAGTGCTGACAGGCCACCAAGAAAAATCCGCAAGCCGGACCGATAACGGGTCGCCTTCCCAGTGAAAGTGAAGATCAAGGCCAGCGCGCAGGCGGAACTCAGGACCGACGTCATGCTGTTGGCGCCGAGCATCGCGATTGCGGCGCAGACGGCAAACAACAGATGGAGGTGGTACTTATCCCTTCGCGTCCCGATGAGCACCACGGCATTGGCCCAAAACGTGCACAGGCCGATTGCGCCAAGTCCGTTGGCCTGGCCCGTCAAACCGCGCCAGCGCCCATCCCATTCGATCGCATAGGCGGGAAGAGCCAGTACCGCCAGCAGGTGCAGGACGATGTTTGCACCCAACACATATCCTATGTGCCGGGGCAGGAGCCATGGCTCCTTTCGATAGCGCAGAGCCGCCGCCAGCGCAACGAGCAGGGTGCCGATGTTATGGATGGTGTTCATCAGCACCTTTTCCCGATTGTGGGACCATATGAAGCTGGCAGCGACGAACAACAGCAGCAATAGAAGAGGCCATTGCCTGGACAGCATGGAGAACACCGTTTTCGGTTTGCTCATGACCATCAATCCGGCAAATGTATAGATCGCCATCAAAAATAATGCGAATGGGATGGAGTTCAGGGTACTGGCGCTCGACGTGGCGGCTATCGTCGATGCGTGGACTTCGGAAGTCCATATCGGCTGGGATACTTCCAGACTTCTTTGCAGAGGCATGCCGACCGTTGCAGTCCACACAAGGAACGGCACGCTCCCCCAGCGGTTGATGACACCGGCCTTGGGGAGAATGAGGACGTTTTCAGGAGCAAGCGCGAACCCTGTACTCTTCATAGTATTTCCCCGAAAAACAATAGGAGAGCTGGCCAAAGGCCGCCGCCATCCTGACGCTCAGACCCACATAGTGCGAATAGGAATACAGTCGGATTAGCGGTAGAGTGACGGCAGCACCAAGCAGCTGGACGGATTTGGTCATAAACCACAGTGGCAGCCGGTACGGCGCGTAGCGGCTGATGAATATCCGGGCATAGTTCTGTCCGCTGCGAAAGCCGCGCCGGCGCAGCCATTCGGGAGAAAGCCGATCGTCAGGTACAGGCTCCTTGGCCCATGCTTCGTCGCACCACACCAGTCGACGCCCGGCAAGGTGCATGCGATAAAAGAAATCCGTATCCTCGCCACCGGTAAGTCCGAACGACGGGTCGAAAACCTGCTGTTCGTTCTCCAGGATCGAGCGCTTGATCAGCACGTTTCCCGCACCGCCGGTACGAACCTCCTGGCCGGAGGGACGGCGCGGCCTCTGGAAATTCATGTCCGCCCAGGACGGGGAGTGCGCGGGGAGCACACTGATCACTGGCCCGAACACGATGTCGGCCTGATACTGGCGCATGGCATCCAGTAGCCGGCGTAGCCAGTTTTCAGAAACCATTTCGTCGTCGTCGACGAAGGCGAAGTAGTCCGATGCCAAATGCCGCAGCGTGCGGTTGCGCGCGAGCGCTATATTCTGCTCCGGCTCGACATCGTAGACGACGTCCAGCCTGCTGCGTGAACGGAACGCATCGACGACCGCGCGCGCGCTCTGTGCATGATCGTTGTCCACGACGACGACGCGCATCGAGATGCCGTCCAGATTTTGCCGATGCAGGGAGTTCAGCAGCTTGTCAAGAACAAGCGGCCGCTTGAAGGTGGCAATGCAGACGTCAATCGCTATGGTTGCGGCCATTCCGGATTTCCCTCCAGATGAGTATTGTCAACACGATTTCACCGGCAACGGTACCCCAGATGGCGCCCGGCGCACCGAGCTGATGGATCAGGACGATGGCGGTCACGATCGCGGCGATCGCGCTCGGTATATTGATGAGTGCGAGGATTCGGAATCGGCGCATGACCTGCAGCAACGCGCTGCCGCCGGTCAGGATCATCTGGATCACGAGAACCACGCACCAGACCGGGACGAGGGATTCAATTGCGCGGTCATGACGGCCGAGAACGAGACCGAAAACAAAATCGAGGCAGCTCAGCAATACGAGGACGTAGAGCAGTGCGAACAGAAACAGTCCGGCCGTTAACATCATCGACACCTTGAGCATTCTCGCGCGATCGCTTTCGCGCAGATCGGCCAAGCGCGGAATGGCGATCTGGTTGATGGCGGGGATCAGAAATGAAAACGGCGAGATGAAGATGCGCGCTGCGTTTGCCTGTCCCACGCCGGCAGGGCCGAGGAAGAAAGCCAGCGTATAGGTATAGGTCTGGGCTTGTATCCAGGTGATCGTCACTCCACCCAAAGCCCAGCGGCCGTGACGCCATGCCTCCAGAAAATCCGCGGAGAGATTTCCCATGTTGCGCCGGACGCTGAGCGGCGCGACGCGATAGCCCACTACCGCTCCGAGGGCGGCGCCGGCGGCATATAGCAACAATACATTCTGGGCGGTCAGGGTCACGCCGGCCAGATACTCGACTGCAAGGCCGCCGCAAAGTGTCGCTACCGACAACGTACTGACCGAAAGCGCCAGGATTTCCTTGCGCCTTATGTAGGCATAGGAAATCATGAACTCCTTGCCGAGGAAGGCAATTGCCGTCAGGGTAACTGTCGCCGCGATCGGGAAATAGTGCCGCCATGCCGGATGTACCGTTATCACGACCAGTATCGTCATCAGCGCCAGCGTCAGCGTGACCGAACCCAGCATGAGCACGCCGATCAGCATCCTGCTTGCATAATTGTCCTTTTCCGGTTCGGGCTTGTCCGGCATGTTGACTACCATCTGCGTCAGCAGGATGGCGTTTCCGATTCCGATATACAGCATGCAAATGCCGTAGCTGATGCCGTACAGACCGAAGTCCGCCAGCGGCAGCGTGCGCGCGAGATATACGCCGACCACGAAATTGCCGCCGCTGCTGACCACCTGATTCAGCAGGCTCAGCATCAGCGGAATCTTCACCGCTGACAGATCCAGCTGGGCGAGCAGGCTACCGAAGCGGCGCTTCATCGCGGCGTGATACGCGAGCATGGCAGACCCTATGCCTTGACGACGTTTTCCGCGGGCTCCTGGTAGCGGCCGCGGCAATCGACTATCAGTTTGGAGTTGGCCTTGATGAAGGGATAGTCGAAGCGACTATGGTCGGTCGCCAGCACTACGCAATTGAACCCGGCGAGATTCTCGGCGGTGAGTTCGACGCTGGATAGATCGAAGTGGTGCTCGCGCATGGGCGGGAATTTCAGTACATGAGGATCCGAATAGGCGACTTCCGCGCCCAGGGCCCGAAGCTTTTCCATCAACATGACCGACGGCGATTCCCGGAAATCCGCGACGTCCTTCTTGTAGGCGAGTCCGAGTACCAGGATTCGGCTGCCCTTGACGGCCTGGCGGCGATCGTTCAACGCGGCCACGATCTTGCTGACCACCCAATCCGGCATGTTGCTGTTGACCTCGCCGGCCAGCTCGATGAAGCGGGTATTGATGCCGTATTCGCGCGCCTTCCAGGTCAGATAGAACGGATCGATCGGAATGCAATGCCCTCCCAGGCCCGGGCCCGGGTAGTAGGGGACGAACCCGAACGGCTTGGTTGCGGCGGCGCGGATCACTTCATGGATATCGATCCGCATTTTGTCGGCGATGATCTTCATTTCGTTGACCAGGCCGATATTGACGGCGCGATGGATGTTCTCCAGCAGTTTCGTCATTTCCGCAGTCCGGGTCGACGAAACTGGTATCACGCGGTCGATGACTGAACCATACAGGGCCAAGCCGACTTCCAGGCAAGCCGGCGTGACACCGCCGCACACCTTGGGAATGGTGCGGGTATTGAAATCCGGATTGCCCGGGTCTTCGCGCTCCGGAGAAAATACGACGAACATGTCTTCGCCCACATGGAAGCCCCGACCCTGTATCCGCGGAAGCAGTTCCTCGTCGGTCGTGCCGGGATAGGTGGTCGATTCCAGCGAGATCAATTGACCGGGCCGCAGATGCGGCAGCAGTTCATCGATGGTGTTCAGGACGAAGCTCAGATCCGGCTCACGGAACTTGTTCAGCGGCGTCGGGACGCACAGGATCAGTGCGTCGGCCTCCAGCGCACGCGAAAAATCGGTGGTGGCTTCGAAGCCGCCGTTGCGGGCCGCGGCGATGTTGGCGCTGTCGATATGCTGGATATAGGAGATACCGCTGTTTAGAAGCTCGACCTTGTTCGGGTCGATGTCGAAGCCCAGCACCCTGAAGCCGGAAGAGGAAAATCGCAACATCAAGGGCAGGCCGACATAACCGAGCCCGACGATGCCGACCACCGCCTGTTTGGATTGGATTTTTTGCAGAAGAGAGATTTTCATAACGGTGTCAGATGTGAATTGATGGATGCCTTGGAAGCTTGCCGTTCAAAGTCGATACAAGTCGCTGCGATGCCTTCGCGCAACGGGATTTTTGGATGCCAGCCTAGTGCGGCCAGCTTGCTGCTATCCATCAATTTGCGCGGTGTGCCGTCCGGATGAGAGGGATCGAATTCGATCGCTCCGGCGAAGCCCACCGCATCGGCGATCAGGTGCGCCAGTTCGGAAATCGAAATATCCTGGCCGCTGCCCACGTTCAGATGCGACTGCATCGGTGCGGTATGAGATCGGTAGACGGCGGGAGGCAAGTTCATCACGTGAATGCAGGCGGCCGCCATGTCGTCGACGTGCAGGAATTCGCGGCGTGGCGTCCCGGTGCCCCAGACCACCACCTTGTCCGCCGCTGTCGCCCGGGCTTCGTGGAAACGCCGGATCAATCCCGGTATGACGTGGCTGTTATGCGGGTGATAGTTGTCCCCCGGTCCGTACAGGTTGGTGGGCATGACACTGCGGTAGTCGGTGCCATGCTGGCGGTTGTAGCTTTCGCACAGCTTGATGCCGCCGATCTTGGCGATCGCATAGGGTTCGTTGGTCGGCTCCAAGGGCCCCGTCAACAGAGCCTCTTCCGGGATCGGTTGCCGAGCCAGACGCGGATATATGCAGGATGAGCCTAGGAACAGCAGCTTTTCGATTCCGTGCTGCCATGCCTGATGAATCACGTTGGCTTCGATCATCAGGTTCTGATAGATAAAATCTGCGGGATAGGTGTCATTGGCATGTATCCCGCCCACATGAGCGGCGGCCAGATAAATTTCGTCGATCCGTTCACTCTGAAAGAATGCGCGCACCTGCGCCTGATCGGTGAGGTCCAGCTCGGCGTGCGAGCGCGTGACGATCGTCACCTCGTTTTGGCGCGCAAGCATGCGGACGATGGCTGCGCCCACCATGCCACGGTGTCCTGCGACGTAAATGCGCTTATGCATAGCTAGGAAATTCCGAATCAGTTTGTCGAGATCGCGCGGCGCATGCACTCCCGGCGAGCGACGAGTCTGCCTTTACCGGTGGCGTCTGCAGGCGGATTCACCAGCCGTTTCTGCCTGCCGCCGGGCGGTCGTCGAGTTCATTCATTGTGTGCATAGGCGACGAAGCCGTTTTCCTTGACGAGCGCGTACTTGCGTGTGGCGTCCAGGTCACTGCGTATCATTTCCGCGACCAGCTGCGAAAACGGCGTCGATGGTTGCCAGCCCAGCTTGGCGCGGGCCTTGCTGGCGTCACCCAGCAGCGTTTCCACCTCGGTCGGCCTGAAATAGCGTGGGTCGACACGCACGATGACCTGTCCACGCCGCAGGTGATCGCTGGTGGAACGTTCGACGGTCGCCGTTTCTTCCAGCCCGCGGCCGTGCCATGCCAGTTGCATGCCAAGCTCGGATGCCGCCATGTTGATGAAATCGCGGACGCTGTACTGGACGCCGGTGGCAATCACAAAATCCTCGGGCTTTTCCTGCTGCAACATCAGCCATTGCATTTCGACATAATCGCGGGCATGCCCCCAATCGCGGCGCGCGTCGAGGTTGCCGAGATACAGGCATTCCTGCAGGCCCAGCGCAATGCGGCACAGGGCCCGGGTAATCTTGCGCGTGACGAAGGTTTCTCCGCGCCGTGAGGATTCGTGGTTGAACAGGATGCCGTTGCAGGCGTACATGCCGTAGGCTTCGCGGTAGTTGACGGTGATCCAGTAGGCATACAGCTTGGCGACCGCGTACGGGCTGCGGGGGTAGAACGGCGTCGTCTCGCGCTGAGGAGTTTCCTGCACCTTGCCGAACAACTCCGACGTTGAGGCTTGATAGAAGCGGGTCTGGTGTTCCAGCCGCAGGATGCGGATCGCTTCGAGTATCCGCAGCGGTCCGAGGGCGTCGGAGTTGGCCGTGTACTCCGGCTCCTCGAAGGAAACCGCAACGTGGCTTTGCGCCGCCAGGTTGTAGATCTCGTCCGGCTGCACTTGCTGGATGATGCGGATCAGAGAGGAACTGTCAGTCATGTCCCCGTGGTGCAACACGAAGCGGCGCGGGGTTTCGTGCGGATCCTGGTAAAGGTGATCGATGCGGCCGGTATTGAGTTGCGAGCTGCGACGCTTGATGCCGTGGACCTGGTAGCCCTTGCTAAGCAGTAATTCGGACAGATAGGCGCCATCCTGCCCTGTGACCCCGGTAATCAGCGCTGTCTTTTGCCGTTTTTTTTCGGGCGGCGCAATCACCGTTCCAGTCGTTTGCAATTGTTTGGTCATCGAGTATTCCTGTGGGTTTCCGTGATCCAA
Organism: Burkholderiaceae bacterium; assembly: GCA_049683695.1. Lineage (GTDB taxonomy): Bacteria > Pseudomonadota > Gammaproteobacteria > Burkholderiales > Burkholderiaceae_D > DATJCV01. The sequence goes on along the minus strand of JBAUJK010000073.1, from coordinate 24,394 downwards.
CGTAGTCTGTCATTCCCGGCAATAGCTGTTTTGAGCTGTGTCATGCTTTCCTAAGCAACATATCCAGCATGGTTCGCAGGAAAGTGCCGTTTGCAGCCGGGCTATCTGGCCGGCTGCACAGCACGAGGATGGAAGTCATGAAAGGAGTTTTGCCACCTCCGGCGAGAAACCGGCATGGGGCGGACTAAGAAGATCAGCTGGAGTGGATTTCGGCCTTCCTGGTGGCCGGTTGCGAGGTTTCGACACGGCCGTAGCGGTCCTGCAAGCGGACGATGTCGTCCTCGCCCAGATACGAACCTGACTGGATTTCGATCAGTTCGAGCGGAATTTTCCCGGGGTTTTCCAGCGAGTGCACGACACCCAGCGGTATGTAGGTCGACTGGTTTTCCGTCAGGAAATATTCCTTTTCGCCATTGGTGATCTTGGCGGTCCCCGACACCACCACCCAGTGTTCCGCGCGGTGGTGGTGCATTTGCAGGGAAAGCTTTGCACCCTGTTTGACAGTGATGCGCTTGACGTGAAAGCGGTTGCCAGTGCCGATCGAATCGTACGAGCCCCAAGGACGGAATATTTCCCGGTGGTGAACCGCTTCGGATCGCTGGTCTCCCACCAGTTTTTCCACCAGCTTGCGGGTGTCCTGTGCACGGCTCGCATCCATGATCAGCAGGGCGTCGGCGGTTTCCACGACGATGGTATTGCGAAGGCCGATGGCGGTGATCAGCCGCTTGGTGCCGTGCACCAGGCATTCTGAACAATCCTGCAGCAGCACATCGCCGCACACGGCATTGTTTTCGGTATCCTTCTCCGCGGTTTCCCACACCGAGGTCCAGGAGCCGATGTCGCTCCAGTCGGCGGCCAGCGGCACCATCGAGGCCCGATCGGTGTGTTCCATGACGGCGTAGTCGATCGCGATGTCGGGGCTGGAGGCATAGGCCCGCTGATTCAGCCGGATGAAGTCGAAATCCCGGTGCGCCAGATCTACCGCTTCACGGCACGCGGTCACGATCGCCGGCTGATGGCAGTTCAACTCTTCCAGATAGCGGCTGGCGCGAAATACGAACATGCCGCTATTCCAGTAGTAATCACCGCTGGCGACATATTGCTCCGCCCGCGCGCGGTCCGGCTTTTCGACAAATTCCTGCACCGGCCATGCGGCCTTGCCGGCGGCCACGGTCGCGTGAATGTAGCCATAGCCGGTTTCCGGGCTTCGCGGAACCACACCGAAAGTCACCAGGTCGCCGCTTTCGGCCGCCTTGCAGGCGACTTCGAGCGCCTCGCAGAATGCCGTGCGGTTCTTGATGATGTGATCGGACGGCAGCACCAGCAGCAGCGGGTCGCTGCCATCGGCCATCGCGTGCAACGCCGCCGAGGCGATTGCCGGGGCGGTATTGCGGCGTAGCGGCTCAAGCAGAATGCGGGCGCCCTCGACGCCAATTTCCCGCAGCTGTTCGGCTGCCACGAAGCGCGAAGTTTCGTTGCACACCAGTATCGGCGAACCGATGCCGGCGACTCCGTCGAGTCGGCCGACGGTCTGCTGCAGCAGGGTCTGCTCTCCGTGCAGGCGCAGGAACTGCTTCGGGTAGGTTTCGCGCGACAGCGGCCAAAGACGGGAGCCGGAGCCGCCGCACAGAACGACAGGAATGACAGGGGTATTCATGGCGAGATCACTTCGTGAAGTAGGCGCGGGTGTAAGGGTGGACATCCGGATCGGACAGGATCTGGTCCGGATCGACCCAGCGGTAGCGGGCGTGCTGCTGCGTCGGCAGCGACAGTGCGGAAGGTTCCACTTCCAGCCAGTAGGCGAGCGCCAGGTAGTGGGTGGTGGCACCTTTCGTCGCGCGGAAATCGGTATCGTAGAAATGCTCGAATACGCCGCCGAACCTGGCTTCGGGAATTTCCCCTTGCAGTCCGAGTTCGTCGTGCGCCAGGCGCCGCAGTGCAGCCGCCAGCATTTCGCCTTTTCTGATGCGGCCGCCAGGAACGAACCAGCTGTTTTGCGCCGGCGGGTTGGTGCGCCAGCCCAGCAGCACGGAGCCGTCCGGGCGGATGGCCAGCAGATCGATCGAAATCAGCGGCGCGGCGGCTACCAGAGCGGCGAACTGCTGCGCCGGGAGCGGCGGAACAGGCGCTTGCCGATGCCGCGTGGGTGCGGTTGGCGTGTCAATAGGCATTTTTCCCGGTCCATCCGCGGAACGCGGTCCAGACGACGATTTGGATATCCATCCACAAAGTCCAGTTGCGGATGTAGTACAGGTCGAACTGGACCCGTTTTGCCATCTTTTCCTCGGTATCGGTTTCACCGCGATAGCCGTGGATCTGCGCCCAGCCGGTGATCCCAGGCTTGACGCGATGGCGCAACATGTACAGATCGACACGGTCCTTGTACATGTCGTTGTGCTGCAGCGCATGCGGGCGTGGCCCGACCACCGACATGTCGCCAATCAGCACGTTGAAAAACTGCGGCAGTTCGTCCAGGCTGGTACGCCGCAGAAAACTTCCGATGCGGGTCACGCGCGGATCGTTCTGCACCGCCTGGGTGACGGACCCGTGCTCCTGGTGGAGCTTCATGCTGCGGAATTTATAGACGTTGAACGGCCGTCCGTTCAAGCCATGGCGCGGCTGCCGGAAGAAAACCGGACCGGGTGACGAGCATTTGATGCAGATGGCGATCACCAGGAATAGCGGTGCCATCAGGATCAGGATCGTCAGAGAAAATACCTTGTCGAACAGGTCCTTGGCGATGCCGCCGAGGCCGCTGGAAATCGGCCGGTTCAGGTCGACCGCAGGAAATCCCATGAACTCGACCGTGGTGCGGCTCAGGATTTCCATGCTCAGCGTGTCCGGTATCCAGCGGATATCGACCAGTGTGTTGCGCAACAGGTATTGCAGCTTCTGCAGTTGATCCGAGGCACTGAGCGGCAGGGTCAGCCATATCTCATTGATGTGGTTGGTCGTCACGTAGTCGTGAATTTCCTCCAGTACCGGAATGTTTTGGACGCCGGCAACGGCAAGCGGCGCGGCATCGTCGGACACCGTATGCACCGCCTTGACCTCGTATCCGAGCCAGCTTTGCTGTACCGCGCGCCGGTGCATTTCGCATCCGGTCTGGCCATAGCCGACGATCACCACGCGCTTGATGTTCCAGCCCTTCTTGCGCAGGAAATACAAGGCCGAATAGACCAGCAAGCGGGAAAGCATCAGCAATGCGATGCCATTCATGTACCAGTAGAAGACCCATAGGCGCGATATTTTTCCTACGTGATGAATGAGAAAGCTGAAGAACAGGACGATCAGCAATACCAGTCCCCATGACACCACGATGCGGCCGAGCATCGCGAGAAATGGGCGGCCGCGCCACGACGTATACAAGCCCATCTGCGGCAGCAGCAGAAAGGCCAGGGCGCAGCACAGGTAGACCATGCCGGCATGGATCGGCGAAAGTTCGCCGAGCGACGTGCCGAAATGCAGATGGCTGGCGAGTTGGCTCGCGGCTTCGATTGCCAGGACATCGATCAGTCTCAGCGATAGTTCAAGCCGGGACGAGATTTTGTTGACGGAGCGTTCCATTTGACCTTGGTTTTCTTGTGATTCAAGTCGGCAAATGCGCACTGCGGACGGATTTTTACTTCAGTCAATTCACCATCGAGGAATTCCGGGAAAGTTGCCTTGAGACCGGAAGAGCGGAAGAGTGGAACCGGAACTCATGGTACGCATTAAAAGAGAGCCGGAACGAGGGGATCATTTAATGTTTGAGAAGCATCAATCGACGCCGACGTCACTGGAAACAGGTGACCCGCGCGCTGTCGCAAGCGCCTTCAAAAGATGGCGGATCGCCGGAGCAACGGCGGAGAAGCAGCATGAACCCGCCGATATGGCCGACGGTTTCCGAACTTCAGGGCGTGAGTTTTCTGCCGTTTTTCAACGCAATCGACACGTCCATGTGGACAAAGCTGGATCTGCTTCCGGTTCCAGCGCGCATCACGCCTGTCTTCTCCGAACCACACGGCATGCCTTCGCCAACTCCGTATCTTTACGCACGTGTCGAGCATGCTGATCCGACCGCTTGCGTTCAGACAAATACGTTTCCTCGTGAACGCCGTACAGTGGGCACCAATATCGATCGTCGCCCGTCTTATGAAGGTGTTCATTGGAAGGTGGTCATTGCGAAATCGATGGTGTTTCAATTTTGACGGTATGCATAAAAGCACCGTCTATCAGATTCGAGGAGCCGAGGAGGTATGCCCGAGCTGTTTGCAGCAAACACCTGGTCAAGTTCCGGAGACCAGGGCGCAATCGATTCCGCCGGTCCGATGGATGTGCCGTTTGAACGATTCGATCAGGAGTGGACAGAACAGCCGATCGCTGCCCGTTTCGAACTGATGGTGCGGCGCTACGGCGAGCGCATCGCGATAGACGACGGCACGCGCAGCATGACCTATGGCGCCGTGTGGCAACTGGTGCGGCGCCTCGTGCGCAGGATAGAGGAACAGGTTCCGCCGCAGCGTCCGCTCGGGATTCTGTCGTCGCACAATGCGCTGTTCCCGGCGGCGGCGCTGGCCTGCCTCGCCAGTGGGCGGCCGTATGTGCCAGTCGCAACCAATTTGCCTGCCGCCCGCATGCAGGAGTTGTTTGGAGACGCCGGCCTGGCTGCATTGATCGTGGATTCCGAGGTGCCGATTCCGCTGATGTCGGAACTGCCGGCGATCGCGGTCCTCGCTTCAGGCGACGATGACAGTGCCGCGTCCGAGCTCCGGATCGATTCCTCGATCGATGCGCCGGCAGTCATCCTGTACACCTCCGGCAGTACCGGCAAGCCGAAGGGGATCTGCAACAGCCAGCGCGCCATTTTGCAGCGTGTGGAGGAGGCGACCAATTCCTGCCACGTGCATCCGGAAGACAATTTCCTGCTGCTCAGTTCCACCGGCACCATTGCCGGCGAGCGGGAAATGCTGACGGCATTGCTGAATGGCGCCACGCTGTACATGCGTGACCCGCATCTGGCCGGCATCCATGGCGTGCTGGCCACGCTGAGCGAACAGCGGATCACGATCAGCTACATGGTGCCGGTGCTGTTGCGCGCTTTGCTGCGCTCGCCCGCTGCCGCCGAGGCATTTGCGCATATGCGGATCGCCCGCGTCGGCGGCGACATCACGCTGGAAAGCGATCTCGCGTTGTTCCGTTCGGTTGCGCCGGCTTCGTGCCGTTTCTATGCCAGCTTCAGTTCGACCGAAGTGCCTGCCGTGTTCCAGTGGTTCGTGCCCGCTAACTGGCAGGGAGACAGCTTGCGGCTGCCGGTCGGTTATCTGCGCCCGGGCATGGATTGCATGACAGTAGGCGAGGACGGCGAGCCGGTGGCGCCGGGAGAGGTCGGCGAACTGGTCGTGCGCAGCCGCTTTCTGGCGCTCGGCTACTGGCAGAATGGAGGATTGCAGGCCGGACCGTTTGAGCAGGATCCGGACGATGCCGGGCTGCGGATATTGCGCACCGGCGACATGGTGCGCCAGCGCCAGGATGGATTGTGGGAATTGATCGGGCGCCGTGATCGCCAGCTCAAGATACGCGGCTTGCGTACCGATCCGACCGAGGTCGAGGCGATATTGCGCGAAGACGCCGATGTCGTCGATGCCGCGGTGATCGCGCGCCGCCAGGGTGCGGAAGTGGTGGCGCTGGTCGCCTATGTGGTACCGGGGCCGCGAGCCGATGGCGGCCTGCTGGCGCGATTGCGAAACGCGCTTGCCGCCCGCGTGCCGCCGCACATGCGCCCGACGGCAATCCGCAGCGTGCCGGCGATCCCGCAGTTGCCGGGGTTCAAGCCGGATATGGCCGCTTTGGAGCGGCTCGACCGCCTGGAGCTGGACAGCGGAGCGGCCCCTGTGGCGGCCGAGAGTCCCGTCAGCAATGACGCCGCTCGACCGGCCACCGCCGTCAGCGCGCAGGTGCGCGAGGCGGTGCGCGGCGCGTGGGCGAACATCCTTGGCCAGCGTTCGCTGGAAAATGACCTGCGCTGGGACCAGACCGGCGGCGATTCGCTGAAAGCGATCCAGCTCTGGTTCCAGATCGAGGAGCGGCTGGGCCGCAAGCTGCCGCCGCTCGATGTGCTGAACGACGGCACCACGCCAGGCAGCCTGATGGCGGCCATCGAACAGCACCTGGCGCAGGGCGCGGTGCGCGGCGCGCCGGCCGCATCCGGTGCGCCGACGATTTTCCTGATGCCCGGCGTTGCCGGCGACGAACCCTTGCTGGCGCGTTTCCGCGCCTGCTGCGGCGACAGCATCGATTTCCGTACGCTCGTATATCCCGAGTGGCGCGAGACGATGGATGCCGGTGCCGGCTTCGCCGCCATCGTGGATGCCGTGGTCGAGCAGATTTGCGCCGAGCCGGGGCACGATACCTACCGGCTGGCCGGCTATTCGTTCGGCGGTTTCGTCGCTTATGAAGCCGCGCGCCGGCTGGTCGAAAGTGGACGCAAGGTAAGTTTTCTCGGGCTGCTCGACAGCCGCCGCTGGGATATGGCGAATGCCGGTGAGCGCTATCGGATGCTACTGGCCGATCCGGGCCGGATCCCTGCCGTCACCTTGCGCATGTTCCTGGCCCTATTTGTGCAGCAACAGTGGTTCGCGCCGTTGGGCGCCATGGCCGAGGTGGCGACGGCACGGCCGTCGGCATTTTCGTTTACCTTCCGCCAGCATCTGAACGACAAGTTGCGGCTCGGCGCGCTGCGGCGCTGGCAGCTGCAGCCGCTCGATGTGCCGGCGACGCTGTTCCTGTCGGACGAACGCCTGCGCGGCGCGCCGCTCGACTATGGCTGGGGTGCGCTGTGCAAGTCGCTGAAGGTGGTCCATATCGGCGGCACCCATGCCTCGATGATGGAGCCGCCGCTGCGCGACAGGCTGCGCCAGCATTTCCTGGAAGCGCTGTAGTCCTGCTGCCGGCACCGCGGCCGGCAGCGGCATCCCGCCGATGCCATTTCCTTTTCGCCAAAGTTGTTATAGATTATAACTATTTGCCGTAGAATCAACGCTGCGCGGCGGCGCGGATATGTCCGTCGCCACGGCACGCAAGCGGCCATTGGGGGAGAGGATATGAGAATCGCAATCGCCGGCGCCGGCATCGGCGGCCTGAGCCTGGCCTTGATGTTGCATCGGCGCGGCATCGAGGTCGACGTCTACGAAGCGGTCGAGCAGATGCGTCCGCTCGGCGTCGGCATCAACCTGCTGCCGCATGCGGTCCGTGAGCTGACCGAACTGGGACTGCAGGAAACGCTGGCTGCGCAGGCGATCGAAACCTCGTCGCTGTCCTACTACAACAAGTTCGGCCAGCCGATCTGGAGCGAGCCGCGCGGCCGCGCCGCCGGCTACGACTGGCCGCAGTTTTCGATCCATCGGGGCGAACTGCAGATGGCGCTGTACCGGGCCGCGCAGGAGCGGCTTGGCGCCGACCGTGTCCATGCCGGCCATGCGTTCGAATCCTGCGAGCAGGACGATCGCGGCGTGCACTGCACGTTCCGCCGCCGCAGCGACGGGCAGGCGGTGACGGTCGCCGCCGACGTGCTGGTCGGCGCCGACGGCATCCATTCGGCGGTGCGGCACATGTTGCATCCGGTCGGCGACGCGCCGCGTTTTTCCGGCCGCATGCTGTGGCGCGCAGTGACCGAGGCGGCGCCGTACCTGGATGGCCGCAGCATGTTCATGGCCGGCCACCAGGACCAGAAGTTCGTCGCCTATCCGATTTCCGAGGCGCTGCGGCGCGACGGCAGGTCGCTGATCAACTGGATCGCCGAGCTGCGCGTTGCCGACGGCGCGCTGCCGGCGACCGACTGGAACCGCAAGGTCGACAAGTCGGTGTTCGCGTCCGCCTTCGCCGACTGGAAATGGGACTGGATCGACATCCCGGCCCTGATCGACGGCGCCCAGGCGATCTACGAATTCCCGCTGGTCGACCGCGATCCGCTGCCGCGCTGGACCGAGGGCCGCGTCACCCTGCTGGGCGACGCCGCCCATCCGATGTACCCGATCGGCTCCAACGGCAGCGCTCAGGCGATCCTGGACGCGCGCTACCTGGCTGACTGCCTGCTGCCCTGCGTGGCGGCCGGCGCCGACGTCAATTATCAGCTGCGCGAATACGAGGCCGAGCGCCTGCCGCGCACCGCCGGCATCGTGCTGCGCAATCGCATGAACGGGCCGGAGCAGGTGATGCAGATCGCCGAGCAGCGCGCACCGCAGGGTTTTGCCGACATCGATGCCGTGATCCCGCGCGCCGAACGCGAGGAAATCGCGCTGCGCTACAAGCGCCTGGCCGGTTTCGACCGCCAGTCGCTGCAGGCCGGGCGCGGCTGAGCCGCGGGCGCGGGCGGATGGCGAACCGCAAATACCGGCCGGCGGAGATATTTCCCGGCGGCGGCAGCAGTGCCGGCGGCTTCGACCCGCATGTCGCCGGGATCGACTATGGCGTGCTGGATCGCCTGATCGGTTATGGTGTGCGGCGCGCGCAGATCGCGATCTACGACGACTTCATCCGCTCGCTGGCGGCCTGGGATATCACGCCGCCGCGCTTTTCGGCGCTGACCGTGATCGAGGCCAACCCGGACCTGAAGCTGACCGAGCTGGCGACGGTGCTCGGCATTGCCCGCTCCGGCGCGGTGCTGCTGGTCGATGCGCTGCAGCGGATGGCGCTGGTCGAGCGGCGCCCGGCGCCGGCCGACAAGCGCGCCTGGGGTCTGCACCTGACGCCGCAGGGCGCGGCGACGCTGGCCGAGGCGCGGCAGGCGGTCCTGGAGCATGACGCGCGGATGGCGGCGCACCTGTCGACGCACGAGCGGCAGACGCTGCTGCGATTGCTGCACAAGCTGGCCAAGCCGGATGGCTGAGCGGCGGTTCGTTTCAAGGCAGGCAACACCCGTTTTCACCACTTTTCACCACAACAGCGCCGACTTCTTGAAGGCGCATCACACCGAGGAGACAGAGATGAACTTCAAGCTCACCACCGGCGCCGCCATCGCGGCCACGCTGTTCTGCGCGCAGGCACTGCCGGCCTACGCCGACATCAACGTCGGCATTTCGATCTCGGCCACCGGGCCGGCGGCATCGCTCGGGATTCCGGAAAAGAACACGGTGGCGCTGCTGCCGACCACGATCGCCGGCGAAAAGGTCAATTACATCGTGATGGACGACGGCACCAACCCGACCGAAGCCAACAAGAACGTGCGCAAGGCGGCCACCGAAAACCACGCCGACATCTTCTTCGGCTCGTCTGCGGTGCCGACCGCGCTGGCGATCGCCGAGGTCGCCAACGAAACCAAGACGCCGCAGATCGCGCTGGCGCCGCTGGAACTGGCCGGCGGCAAGTTCCCGTGGACCTTTTCCGCCGCCCAGCACACCGCGCTGATGGCGCAGGCGCTGGCCGAACACATGAAGGCGAACGGCGTCAAGACGCTCGGCTTCATCGGCTATGCCGACGGCTACGGCGAAGGCTGGCTGCGCGACATGACCAAGGCGGCCGAGGCGGCCGGCCTGAAGATGGCCAGCATCGAGCGCTACAACCGCACCGACACCAGCGTCACCGGCCAGGTGGTCAAGCTCTCCGCGGCCAACCCGGATGCGATCCTGGTGGCCGGCTCCGGCACCCCGGCGGCCCTGCCGCAGACGGCGCTGGTCGAGCGCGGCTACAAGGGCCGCATCTACCAGACGCATGGCGCCGCCAACAAGGATTTCATCCGCGTCGGTGGCAAGGCGGTGGAAGGCACGGTGCTGCCGGTCGGCCCGATCATGGTGGCCGCGCAGTTGCCGGACAGCCATCCGTCCAAGCAGCCGGGCATTGAATACACGCGCCAGTACGAGGAAAAATATGGCGCCGGCACGCTGTCGTCGTTCGGCTCGCACATGATGGACGCCTACCGGCTGCTGGCCGCGGCGGTGCCGACGGCGCTGAAAAAGGCCAAGCCCGGCACGCCGGAATTCCGCCAGGCGCTGCGCGACGCGCTGGAAACCGACCGCGAAGTGGTCGCCACCCAAGGCGTGTTCAACATGAGTCCGACCGACCACTACGGCCACGATGCCCGTGCGCGCGTGCTGGTGAAGATCGAGAAGGGCGACTGGAAGCTGCTCGACGCCCCGGCCAAATAAGGGCGGACGCAGCCAGACCACCCGCGCCGGCGGCCGCCGCCGGCGCGTCCATATTGCACACATTCATATACTCCTCGCCATCCAGGCTTGATCCGGGCGTAAATAATCATCTAAAGCACCATACTCCCCAATTTCTGATGCCGGTGGGCGATTCCGGGGGTAAGCAGGGTGCCGTCGGCGCCGTCCTGGCGCGGTCATCGCGCCGTCACAATCGCCGTTTATCGTTGCCGTTTCCCGAAAATGCTTTCGTTTCGCCGTTTGCCGCGCCGGCCGCGGCGCGGCGCGGCCTATGATGCGTGCCGCTTGCGCTGTCTGGGCAGTGCGGCGAAACAATGCGCATACTCGGAGCCAATCCAATCACGAAAGGATGCGATGTTCGCTGCGGTCGACCTGGGGTCCAACAGTTTCCGGCTGCACGTGGCGCAAGCGGAAGGGGACGAGCTGCGCGTGGTCAAGAGCGCGCGTGATCCGGTCCGGCTCGGCTCCGGCCTTGATGGCCGCGGCTATCTGACCGAGGCGGCGATGGCCGCCGGCGCCGAATCGCTGCGACGCTTCGCCGCGATACTCGGCGCCTACCCGCTGGACGCGGTGCGTGCGGTCGCCACCAGCACGCTGCGGGTGGCGAAGAATGCCGCCACCTTCCTGGCGCTGGCGGAGCGGGCGCTCGGCCAGCCGATCGACATCATCTCCGGCGAGGAAGAAGGGCGGCTGATCTATCTCGGCGTCGCCAGCCATGTCGGGCGCACCGACGAGCGGCGGCTGGTGCTGGACATCGGCGGCGGCTCGACCGAGCTGATCCTGGGCCGCGGCGCGGAAGCGGAGCGGGTCGAATCGTTCGGCATCGGCACCGCGCGCCAGAGCCTGACGTTCTTTCCCGGCGGGCGGATCGAGGAAGCGTCGTTCGACGCCGCGATCCTGTCGGCGCGCTCGCAGTTCGAGGAGGCGGCCGCGCTGTTTTCTCCCGAACACTGGAGCCGGGCCTACGGCTCGTCCGGCACGGTGCGCGCGATCGCCGAAGTGATCGCCCGCAACGGTATTGGCAGCGGCCAGCTCGACCGCGCCAGCCTCTTGGCGCTGAAGGCGCGCCTGCTGCAGCACGGCCGGCTGGACGCGGTCACGCTGTCCGGCATCAAGCCGGAGCGGCTGCCGATGATGCTGGGCGGCCTGGCGATCCTGCTCGGGCTGATGCAGGAACTCGATATGCACGCGCTGCAGCCGGTCGAGGCCGGCCTGCGTCTGGGCGTGCTGCGCGACCTGCAGCTGCGCGCGACTCGGCGCGACCGGCGCGAGCAATCGGTGCAGGATTTCCTGCGCCGTTTCGGCGCCGACCCGGCGCGCGCGCAGCAGACCGCCGATGCCGCCGGCGCACTGTACCGGCTGCTGAAACCGGCTTCCGACGCCTACCACAAACCGCTGCACTGGAGCGCACTGCTGCACGAAGTCGGGCTGGCGGTGTCGCAACAGTCCCATCACAAGCATGCTGCCTACCTGGTCGAGCACGCCGATCTGCCCGGCTTCACCGGGCGCGAACAGCGCACCATGAGCCTGCTGGTGCTGGCGCAGAAGGGCAATCTGCGCAAGCTCGGTGCCGCGCTGGCCGAAGCCGATTTCGCCAAGGCGGTGCTGGCGCTGCGGCTGGCGGTGATGCTGTCACACGCGCGCATCGCGGAGCCGCCGGACGCCTTGCGGCCGCGCATGCAGACCCGCATCGAACTGGAAATCCCGCGCGACTGGCTGACGCTGCACCCGACCGTTTCCTGCTGGATGCGCAAGGAACAGGAATGGTGGGACGAGGTCGACGTCGATTTCACCGCGCGCATCCGCTAAGCGCGCACTCAGAACACCAGCTTGCCGCCTTTGCCGAACAGCGCGATGTCGAGGTAGCTCGACAGCCGGTTGCCGTCGCCGGCGGTGCCGACCGCCAGCCCGCCGAGGTCGATCTCGCGCGGGCGCGCGCGCCAGTCGCGCAGCGCCGATTTGCCCGGCTGCGGCGCCTGCTGCAGCGCCCGCGCCAGCGACTTGGCGGCGGCGAAGCCTTCCAGCGTCAGCGCCGACACGCTTTCGTCGCGGTAGATCTTCATCATGTTCAGGTGTTCGCTCTGCAGCAGCGAGGTGCCGGCGGCCGGGTTCGGCACCACCTGCGAAAACACCGTCCACTGCACCGCGGCGGCGCCGGCCAGCTCGCGCAGCGTCGCCAGGTTGGTCAGCGAGGTGCCGGCGACGAAGGTCTGCGCGCTGTGGCGGCGGAATTCCTTCAGGAACAGCGCGGTGCCGATGCTGTCGGCAATCACCAGCACGAAGCCGGGCCGGGCGGCCGCCATGCGGGCGGCGTCGGCGGCGAACTGCGGCGCCGGCTTGCCGGATTCGCCGATCCGCATGGTGGCGGCCAGGCGCATTCCGCGCGCGGCGATTTCCTCGTTCAGGCGGCGGTACGCCTCGGAATTGGTGGGCGACGGCTGGTAGACGACGCCGATATCCTGGATGCCGAGCTGCGCGAAGTGGGCAAAGACGTGGCGGATTTCCTGCTGGTAGCCGGGGCGCCAGAACAGTACCGGCGCCGCCGCCGGCACGCTGCCGGCAGCCAGCGGTGCGAACAGCGTCAGGCCGCTGCGCCGGAACGCGCCATCGGCCAGCACCGCCTGCAGCACGTCGTCGCCGACGCCGCCGAACAGATAGTCCACCCGTTCGCGCTCGATCAGTTCCGCCACCGCGCCGGCCGCCGCCTGCGGCAGGCCGCGGTCGTCGCGCACCACGTAGCGGATGCGGCGGCCGCCGATGCCGCCGGCCGCGTTCAGCGCATCGAAGCAAGTCTTGATGCCGGCCACGTAGTCGCGGCCGATGGCGGCGTTGGGGCCGGACAGGTCGATCGCCTGGCCGATCACGATCTGGTCGCCGGCCTGGTCGGCGGCCTGCGGCGCCGGCGGCAGCAGCATCAGCGCGGCCAGCGCCGCCGGGCGCGCAAATCCGATCAGTCGTTGCAGCATGGCAAGGGCCGGAAGTGGAAATGCGCCGATTCTGCCGGCCGATTGTGACGCGCCGATGAACGCTCGGCGAGCCGCCGGCCGTCGTGTCATCAAACGGACATGCGGCTGTCATGGCCACGCAGCAATCCGCCGCTAGTCTGTGCCCGTCTTCATCTTGAAAAGGACGACGCATGAGACTGCAGACCGCCGCCGCCGAAGCCCATCCGGGCGTGCCGAAACTGGCGCTGTCGCTCGCCTCCACGCCGGAAGAAGTGCGCGAGGTACAGCGCCTGCGCTACAAGGTCTTCATCGAGACGATGGGATTGTCGGCGCTGGCCGATCCGGAACAGCTGGACCGCGACGAGTTCGACGCCCATTGCGACCACCTGATCGTGCGCGATACCGCGACGCTGAAGGTGGTCGGCACCTACCGCCTGCTGAGCCCGCAGGCGGCCCGCCGCATCGGCCGCTTCTATTCCGAGCGCGAATTCGACCTGCGCCGGCTGGAGCACCTGCGCGGCCGCCTGGCCGAAGCCGGGCGCGCCTGCATCCACCCGGACTACCGCAGCGGCGGCGTGATCATGCTGCTGTGGGCCGGGCTGGCATCCTACATGCAGCGCGAAGGCTGCGACTACCTGATGGGCTGCGCCAGCGTCAGCCTGGCCGACGGCGGCCACAACGCGGCAGCGCTGTACCGCGAGCTGCCGGCGCCCAGCATCGCGCCGGCCGAATACCGGGTGACGCCGCACCTGCCGTTCCCGGTCGAGCAGCGCGAAGCCGGACACGCGCCGAAAGCACCGCCGCTATTGAAGGGCTACCTGCGCAGCGGCGCCTGGGTATGCGGCGCGCCAGCCTGGGATCCGGATTTCCACAGCGCCGATTTCTTCCTGCTGCTGCCGCTGGCGAAGCTGGACCGGCGCTACGCACGCCACTACCTGAAGGAAGAAGCGGCGGCGGCCTGAAGAAACGCCAGGCGAATCTGCGCTAGCGCAGCGGAATCGGCTGGCTGTCCGGCACCGGCACCGCGGTCACGCTGTTTTTCGGGCTGCCTTCGATCAGGCGGTCGGAATACACCAGGTACACCAGCGTGTTGCGCTTGCGGTCGGCCATGCGCACCACCCGCACGTGCTTGAACAGCAGCGACGAGCGCGCATTGAACACTTCCTCCTGCACCGCGATCTTGTCCTTGAACGAGATCGGCCCGACCTGGCGGCAGGCGACGGCGGCGTCGGAGGTATCCTCGGCCAGTCCAAGCGCTCCCTTGTAGCCGCCGGTGCGGGCGTGCGACAGGTAGCAGGAGACCCCGGCCACCGCCGGATCGTCGAACACGTCGACGACGATCTTGTCGTTGGGGCTCAGGAGCTTGAAGGTGGTGCTGACCTCGCCCACGGTTTCGGCCTGGGCGGTCAGCGAAGCCAGCAGCAGGGTGCCGGCGGCAAACAGTGTTTTCATCGGGTGCTTTCAGCTTGGGCCGGTGGCGATCGGCGATCCGCCGGACGGCGCTCCGGTACCGCGCACGCAGCCTGGTCGGCTTCCTTCGATCATGGGAGTATTTTTCAAGCAGCGCATAAACACTCCGAGATATGGCATTTTTTCGGCATACTCCCAGATATGTGCGCAGGCGTGGCGGTCTACGGATGCGGCGGCGCCGCTGCCTATTTTGCCAGTTCCGGCACCAGCACCGCGCGCAGGACGTTGCCGCCGCCGTCGCGGTCGCGCCGGCCGATCCAGAAGATGCCGCCCTTGCGCACCGTCCAGTCCTGCGCTGCGCCGCCGATCAATAGCGCGGCGGTCTGGCCCAGCGCCGGCTGGTGGCCGATCAGCAATACCGGTTCACGGCCGTCCGGCCAGCCGGCCGCCGCCAGCAGCTGTTCCGGCCCGGCGTCGGGCGCTAGGTCGGCGTGGATGCGGAACTTGCGCTGCAGCGCCTCGGCGGTCTGGCGGCAGCGCAGCGCCGGGCTGCACAGGATGCGGCAGCTGCTGGGCAGCTTGCGGTCGAGCCAGGCCGCCATCTTGGCCGCCTGCCGGCGCCCGCCGGCGGTCAGCGCGCGCTCCAGGTCCGGCTCGCCGGGCTCGGCTTCCGCATGCCGCCACAGGATCAGTTCCATGCCGCCGCCGGTCGTCATTTTTCGCTCGCCTGCGCCTGCGCGCCGAGCGCCTGCATCAGCGCCTGCTGGGCGCCGTAGCGGGCCTGTCCGGCGCGCAGCTTGCGCCGCTGGTAGCGGCCGTCGGAGTCGAGGTTCCAGGCGTTGGTGTTGTCGCGCAAGTAGGGCGTCAGGCCCTCGGCCAGCACGCGCTTTTTCAGCGACTTGTCCAGCACCGGGAAGGCGACTTCGACGCGGCGGAACAGGTTGCGGTTCATCTAGTCGGCGCTGGCCAGGTAGACGTCGTGCCGCAGGTCGTTGCGGAAATAGTAGATGCGGCTGTGCTCCAGGAAGCGGTCGATGATCGAGCGCACCCGGATGTTTTCCGACAGTCCCGGCACGCCCGGCCGCAGCGCGCAGGCGCCGCGCACGATCAGGTCGATCTTCACGCCGGCATTGGAAGCGGCGTACAGCGCGCGGATCACCGATTCGTCCAGCAGTGCGTTCATCTTGGCGATGATCCGTGCCGGCCGGCCGGCGCGCGCGATCTTGGCCTCGTTGCCGATCGCGCGCAGGATTTCCTTCTGCAGCGCGAACGGCGCCAGCCACAGGTGGTTGAATTTTTTCGGCTTGCCGAGGCTGGTCAGGTGCAGGAACACTTCGTTGACCTCGCCAGCCAGCCCGGGATGCGCGGTCAACAGGCCGAAGTCGGTGTACAGCTTGGTGGTGGTCGGGTGGTAGTTGCCGGTGCCGAGATGGGCGTAGAAATGCAGCCCTCCCTGTTCGCGGCGGATCACCAGCGCCAGCTTGGCATGGGTCTTCAGGCCGACCACGCCATAGACCACCTGCGCGCCGGCCTGCTCCAGGCGCTCGGCCCAGTTGATGTTGGCCGCCTCGTCGAAGCGCGCCATCAGTTCCACCACCACCGTCACTTCCTTGCCGGCGCGGGCGGCGGCCAGCAGCGCCTCCATCAGGTCCGAATTCATGCCGGTGCGGTAGATGGTCTGCCGGATCGCCACCACGTCGGGATCCAGCGCCGCAGCGCGGATGAAATCGATCACCGGCTGGAACGACTGGAACGGATGGTGCAGCAGCACGTCCTTTTTCTTCAGCAGCGCGAACATGTCCTCGGACGCCAGCAGCGCCGGCCGGCCGGGCACGAACGGCGCGAAGCGCAGCGCCGGCTGTTGCGCCAGCTCGATCAGCTCGGCCAGCCGCACCATGTTGACCGGGCCGTCGACTGGGTACAGCCGCGGCTGCGGGATGCCGAACTGGTCAAGCAGGAAGCGCGCCAGCTGCGGCGGACAGTTGGCGGCCACCTCCAGCCGCACGGCGACGCCGAACTGGCGGGTCTGCAGCTCGCTTTGCAGCGCCTGGCGCAGGTTGCGTACTTCTTCCTCGTCGACCCACAGGTCGCTGTTGCGGGTGACGCGGAATTGCGAATAGGCGGTCACCTCGCGGCCGCTGAACAGTTCCGACACGTGCGCGTGGATCACCGAGGTCAGCAGGCAGAACGCCATTTCCTTCCTGGCGCACAGCTGCGGCGGCAGCTGGATCACGCACGGCAGCACGCGCGGTGCCTTGACGATCGCAATCGCCGAGTCGTGGCCGAACGCATCCTTGCCGGCCAGCTCGACGATGAAGTTCAGGCTCTTGTTGACCACCTGCGGGAACGGATGCGAGCGATCGAGCACGATCGGCGTCAATAGCGGCCGCACTTGCTGCTCGAAATATGTCTTCACCCACGCGCGCTGCGCCTCGTTGCGGTCGGCGTCACGCAACAGGCGGATGCCGTGCGCCGCCAGCTGCGGCAGGATGTCGTCGTTCAGCACCGCATAGTGCTGCGCCACCAGCTCGTGGCATTCGATCGCGGTGTCGCGCAGCGCCTCGGCCAGCCGCGGCGACACGGTGGTAGCGGCGCCGATCTGGTCCTGCGCCAGCAGGCTGGCGATGCGGACTTCGAAGAATTCGTCCAGGTTGCTGCTGACGATGCACAGGTAGCGCAGCCGCTCCAGCAGCGGTACGCTCTTGTCGGTCGCCTGCGCCAGCACGCGCCGGTTGAATGCCAGCTGCGACAGTTCGCGGCTGAGGTAGAGGCCATCACGTCCGCTGTCGACCGGCGCCGGCTTGCTCGTTTTCAACTTGGGGGTCATGCGCGGGATCCTGGCTGGGCTGTTGCGGCGCCAGTCTAGGCCGCGGATATGACAAGTTGATGACCGGAAAGGACACGGAAAAGCGGTACGGATCAGTTACGTCATCAAGTTGTCATATTCGCTGACTAGAGTTCGACTTGTTCTTCACTTCGTCCACTCAGGGAGCAAGCATGCGACTGAATCAACTGATCAAATCCGCCGCGCTGGCGGCGCTGGCCACGGCTGCCTTCACGACCGCCCATGCGGCCGACATCACCGGCGCTGGTGCCACCTTCCCGTACCCGATCTATGCCAAGTGGGCTGAGGCCTACAAGAAAGCCACCAACGTCGGCCTGAACTACCAGTCGATCGGGTCCGGCGGCGGCATCAAGCAGATCAAGGCCAAGACCGTCGATTTCGGCGCTTCCGACATGCCGCTGAAGGCCGAAGAGCTGGACAAGGATGGCCTGATGCAGTTTCCGGCCATCATGGGCGGCGTGGTGCCGATCGTGAACCTGGAAGGCGTCGCACCCGGCCAGCTGAAGCTGACCAGCGACGCGCTGGCCGGCATCTACCTCGGCAAGATCACCAAGTGGAACGCGCCGGAAATCGCCGGCCTGAACCCGGACGTCAAGCTGCCGGCGGCCGACATCACGGTGGTGCACCGCGCCGACGGCTCCGGCACCTCGTTCGTGTTCACCGACTACCTGTCGAAGGCCAACGCCGAGTTCAAGAGCACGGTCGGCGCCGGCACCGCGGTCAAGTGGCCGGTCGGCGTCGGCGGCAAGGGCAACGAAGGCGTGGCCGCCAACGTGCAGCGCATCAAGAATTCGATCGGCTACGTCGAATACGCCTACGCCAAGAAGAACAAGATCGCCCATACCCAGCTGAAGAACCGCGACGGTCAGCTGGTGCAGCCGGACGAAGCCAGCTTCAAGGCGGCTGCTGCCGGTGCCGACTGGGCCAAGACGCCGGGCTTTGCGCTGGTGCTGACCGACCAGCCGGGCAAGGCCAGCTGGCCGATGACGTCCGCTTCCTTCATCCTGATGCACAAGTCGCAGGCTGACGCCGCCAAGGCCAAGGAAGTGCTGAAGTTCTTCGACTGGTCGTACAAGAACGGCGGCCAGATGGCGTCCGAGCTGGACTACGTGGCGATGCCGCCGGAAGTGGTCAAGCTGGTGCAGGATGCCTGGAAGAAGGAGCTGGTCGACGGTACGGGCAAGGCAATCTGGTAAGGGCTGCGGCAGCGGGCTGGTATGATTCCCGCCCGTTGTTTCGCGGGCCGCGACGTCCGGGTCATTTTGAATGACCGGGCGGCGCGGCCCGCGCATCTCATTTTGCAAGGCGGACATTCATGAATGCCCTTCATCCTTCCGTTCCGATGGCAGCCGAAGCCGGCGCCGACGGACTCTCCGCGCGGACGATGGCCGCCGCCATGCGGCGCCAGCGGCTGCAGGATTTCCTGTTCCACAAGGTCACGCTGAGCTTCGCGCTGACCGTGCTGCTGCTGCTGGCAGGCATCATCGTGTCGCTGATGATCGGCGCCTGGCCGGCGCTGCACGAATTCGGCCCGCGCTTCGTGATCGATGTCGAGTGGGACCCGGTCAACGACAAGTATGGCGCGCTGATCGCCATCACCGGCACGCTGGTGACTTCCTTCATCGCGCTGCTGATCGCATTCCCGGTCAGCTTCGGCATCGCATTGTTCCTGACTGAAATCTGCCCGGTATGGCTGAAGCGCCCGCTGGGCGCGGCGATCGAACTGCTGGCCGGCGTGCCCAGCATCATCTATGGCATGTGGGGCCTGTTCGTGTTCGCGCCGTTCTTCGCCGACCACGTGCAGCCGCTGCTGGCGGCCACGCTTGGCCAGCTGCCGGTGCTGGGCGCGCTGTTCAAGGGGCCGATGATGGGTATCGGCGTGCTGACCGCCGGCCTGATCCTGGCGATCATGATCGTGCCGTTCATCTCCTCGGTGATGCGCGATGTGTTCGAGATCGTGCCGCCGGTCCTGAAGGAATCCGCCTATGCGCTCGGCTGCACGAAGTGGGAGGTGGTGCGCAAGGTGGTGCTGCCCTATACGCGCATCGGCGTGGTCGGCGGCGTCATGCTGGGTCTCGGCCGCGCGCTCGGTGAAACCATGGCGATCACCTTCGTGATCGGCAACGCGCACCAGCTGTCGTGGTCACTGTTTGCCGCCGGCAACAGCATCGCGTCGACGCTGGCCAACGAATTCGCCGAAGCCGATTCGGCGCTGCACGTGTCGTCGCTGTTCGCGCTCGGGCTGATCCTGTTCGTGATCACCTTCATCGTGCTGTCGGCCGCCAAGCTGATGCTGCTGGGCATGTCCAGGCAGGAGGGAAAGAAATGACGAATACGGTCAATTCCAGCATGAATCCAGTCTACCGCCGACGCCTGTGGATGCACCGGATCGGCATCGCGCTGTCGTTTCTGGCGATGGCCGCCGGCATCTTCTTCCTCGCCTGGATCCTGTTGACGCTGCTGATCAAGGGTGCCGGCGCGATCGATTGGGCGATCTTTTCGCAGACCACGCCGGCGCCCGGCAGCGAAGGCGGCGGTTTGATGAACGCGATCGTCGGCAGCCTGCTGATGGTCGGCGTGGCGACCGCGGTGAGCACGCCGATCGGCATCTTCGCCGGCATTTACCTGGCCGAATACGGCGAGGAAAGCTGGCTGGCGCAGGCGACCCGCTTCGTCACCGACATCATGCTGTCGGCACCGTCGATCGTGATCGGCCTGTTCGTGTACGCGGTCTATGTCGCCCAGGCGAAACACTTTTCCGGCTGGGCCGGCAGCTTTGCGATCGCGCTGATCGCGCTGCCGGTGGTGGTTCGCACCACCGACAACATGCTGAACCTGGTGCCGGCCAGCCTGCGCGAAGCGGCGTTCGCGCTGGGCGCGCCGCGCTGGAAGGTGGCGACCATGGTGCGGCTGCGCGCAGTGCGCGCCGGTGTCATGACCGGTGTGCTGCTGGCGGTGGCGCGCATCTCCGGCGAGACCGCGCCGCTCTTGTTCACCGCGCTGAACAACCAGTTCTTCAGCGCCAACATGAATGCGCCGATGGCCAACCTGCCGGTGGTGATCTACCAGTTCGCGATGAGCCCGTACGACAACTGGCGCTCGCTGGCCTGGGGCGGGGCGCTGCTGGTCACCTTCAGCGTGCTGGGACTGAACATCCTGTCGCGCACCGTGTTCAACCAGAAAGCCCAACACTGACGGATATTTCCGATGATGACTTCTTCCACCGAAGCGCCGAAGGCGACACCGACGATCAAGATTTCCGGCCTGAATTTTTTCTATGGAAACTTCCAGGGCCTGAAGAATATCAATCTGGACATTTATGAACGGAAGGTGACCGCTTTCATCGGCCCGTCCGGCTGCGGCAAGTCGACGCTGCTGCGTACGCTGAACCGCATGTACGACCTGTATCCGGGCCAGCGCGCGGAAGGCAGCATTATGTATGGCGGCCGCAACATCCTGGCGCCCGGGCAGGATGTCAACATGCTGCGCGCCAAGGTCGGCATGGTGTTCCAGAAGCCGACGCCGTTTCCGATGTCGGTCTACGACAACATCGCCTTCGGCGTGCGGCTGTACGAAAATCTGCCGAAGGGCGAGATGGATGAGCGCGTCGAATGGGCGCTGAAAAAGGGCGCCTTGTGGGACGAGGTCAAGGACAAGCTCGGCAAGAGCGGGCTGTCGCTGTCCGGCGGCCAGCAGCAGCGGCTGTGCATCGCCCGCGGCATCGCGGTCAAGCCGGAGGTGCTGCTGCTGGACGAGCCGACCTCGGCGCTGGATCCGATCTCGACTGCCAAGATCGAGGAGCTGATCAGCGAGCTGAAGGGCGATTACACGATCGCGATCGTCACCCACAACATGCAGCAGGCGGCGCGCTGTTCCGACTACACCGCCTACATGTACCTGGGCGAGCTGGTCGAGTTCGGCGGTACCGACCGCATCTTCATGAATCCGGCGAAGAAGGAAACGCAGGATTACATCACCGGCCGCTTCGGCTGAGCGGACGTTTCGATAACCATGGCAGTAACAGGAGCACGGCGATGAACGGCGAGCATTCTTCAAAACAATACGACCTGGACCTGGAGTCGATCCGGTCCAAGGTGCTGCTGATGGGCGGCACCGTCGAAAACCAGCTGCAGGAGGCAGTGCAGGCGTTCGCCGCCAGCGACGCCGAGCGCGCGCAGCGCGTGATCGAGACCGACGCCTCCGTCAACCGGATGGAGGTGGCGCTGGACGACGCCTGCAGCCACCTGATCGTCAAGCGCCAGCCGGCCGCCAACGATTTGCGCACGGTGATGGCGACCGTCAAGGTGATCACCGACCTCGAGCGCATCGGCGACGAGGCCACCAAGATCGCACGCTCGGCGCAGACCATGGCACAGCGCGGCACCGGCGCCATCAACCACTACGACATCGTGCGCTCGATCGCCTCCAACGCCACCGACATGCTGCACGACGCGCTGGATGCGTTCGCGCGGCTGGACCAGCAGCAGGCGGCGCGCATCATCGAGCGCGACGATGTGATCGACCACGAATTTGGCTCTATCATGCGCACTCTGATCACCTTCATGATGGAAGATCCGCGCACCATTTCCGGCGCGCTCGACACGCTGTGGGTCGCCAAGGCGATCGAGCGCATCGGCGACCATGCGACCAACATCGCCGAGTACGTGATCTACATCGTCGGCGGCACCGATATCCGCCACGGCGGCGCCGGCGCCGCGCTGTCCGCGGGAGCCGAACCCTAATTCATGGCCGTCGACAAAACCACCATCCTGATCGTCGAGGATGAACCCGCCATCGTCGAGCTGGTTTCCTTTTCGCTGCGCGAAGCCGGCTGGGAGCCGTGCGCGGTCGGCAGCGCCGGCGAAGCCTGGGATTTCCTGCGCGAGCGTATGCCGCAGCTGATTCTGCTGGACTGGATGCTGCCGGACGGCAGCGGGCTGCGGCTACTGTCGCGGCTGCGCGCCGACCGCCAGTTCCAGCGCGTGCCGGTGATCATGCTGACTGCGAAAAGCATGGAAGAGGACAAGATCGCCGGCCTCGATGGCGGCGCCGACGACTACATCACCAAGCCGTTCTCGCCGCGCGAACTGACCTCGCGCATCCGCGCGCTGCTGCGCCGCAAGAGCCCGGAGCACGGCGAAATGGTGATGCGCGCCGGTGCCGTCAGCCTCGACCCGCTCGGCTTCACGGTCAGCGTCGGCGGCGAGCGGATCGAGATCGGCCATGCCGAGTTCCGGCTGCTGAAATTCCTGCTGGCGCACCCGGATCGGGTATTCTCCCGGAGTCAGTTGCTGGACAAGGTTTGGGGCGACCATGTGGCGATCGAGGAACGCACGGTCGACGTCCACGTGCTGCGTCTGCGCAAGGCGCTGAAGGAAGCCGGCGCGCTGATCAAGACCGTGCGCAGCGTCGGTTACATGCTGTCGGAAAAATGATGTCCCAGGACGCCGCCGGCGGCCGGGTGCCGGTGAAGGTGAGTTTTCGCTTATGAATCCACTGTTGCTGTTCTGGCTGCCGGCGGCGCTGCGGCTGGCGCTGGTGCTGGCCGGCGTCGGGCTGGTCTGGTTCTTTGTCGGGCCGCGCTCGGCGCTGGCGGCCGCGCTGGCGGCGCTGGCGCTGATGCTGGGCCTGCAGCTGCACTATCTGTACCGGCTCGGCCGCTGGCTGGAAGACCCGGCGCGCCGGCTGCCGGACGGCTGGGGCGCCTGGACCGAGATCTTCGCGCGCCTGTACAGGCTGAACCGCGACAACGAAAGAAGCAGCAACGAGCTGGCCGAGTGGCTGGCGCGCTTCCGCCAGGCGATGCACCTGCTGCCGGATGGCGTCACCATCATGGACGACGTGCTGTTCCTGGAATGGTGCAATCCGGCGGCGGAGCGGCATCTCGGACTGTCGCTGGAGCGCGACCGCGGCATGCGGGTGACCAACCTGGTGCGCCATCCGGATTTCATCGATTACGTGATCCTCGGCCGCTACGAAGAGCCGCTGACGCTGTCGTTGCGCGAGCGCAAGCTGATCGTGCAGATCATACCGTTCGAGAATCGGCGCCAGATCCTGGTCACGCACGACGCCACCGAGAGCGAGCGCATCGAGCGCATGCGGCGCGACTTCGTCGCCAACGCCTCGCACGAATTGCGTACGCCGCTGACGGTGATCAACGGCTTCCTGGAAATCGCCGACGCCCAGCCGGACCTCGATCCGCAAGTGCGGCAGAGCCACATCCGGCTGATGGTCGAGCAGGGCCGGCGCATGCAGAACCTGGTGAACGACATGCTGACGCTGACGCGGCTGGAGTCGATCGACCATCCGCTGCGGCCGGAGCGGATCGACATCGGCGCGCTGCTGCGCGAAGTGCTGCGCGAAGGCAACGCATTGTCGGCCGGGCGCCATGCGCTGACGCTGGAAATGGACGCGCCCGACATTGCCGGCAGCGTCGACGAGCTGCGCAGCGCCTTCGGCAACCTGGTGTCGAACGCGGTGCGCTACACACCAGACGGCGGCCGCATCGCGCTTCATTGGCGCATGTCGGATGCCGGACCGCAGTTCGCGGTGCAGGACACCGGCATCGGCATCCGCGCCGAAGACATGCCGCGTCTGACCGAGCGCTTCTACCGCATCGACAAGAGCCGCTCGCGCGAAACCCAGGGCACCGGGCTCGGGCTGGCGATCGTCAAGCACGTGCTGTTGCGCCACCACGCCCGGCTCGCGATCGAGTCGGAGCCGGGTCGCGGCAGCACCTTCACGATCCAGTTCCCGGCCGCCGCGCTGGCCGGGGACGCACCTCCGAAAGAAACATAGGGGAGTATGGGCAAAAATAACCCATTTCCCGCAGGAATTTAGCGCGGCTTGAAAAATACACGTGGGAGTAATTTGGGGGGCATAATGCCGGCTTTGCGCGTCGCCGTCCTGCCCGCCCATTCCATGCATATCCGCTTGTCCGTTTTCCGCCGTTCTTCCCGTTTCCCCGCAACTCTTCTGATCTGCCTGCTGGCGCTGGCCGTGGCCGGCTGCGCCGGCGTCGCGCCAGTCCCGAAACCGGAGCCGCCGCCGGAGCC
>JBAUJK010000072.1:0-4930 GCA_049683695.1 Burkholderiaceae bacterium | reverse complement strand
ATCGCCGCCGGCCTCGATAGCGGCGGCGAGCGGCACCAGACCGAACTGCAGCTGGCGACCCTGCGCGCCGACCGCGCCCAATGGCAGGAAGCGATGGCGCTGACGCGCAACCAGCTGGCCGCGCTGCTGGGCCAGGGTCCGGACCGCGGCCAGCGCATCGCTGCGCCGCAGCTACCGCCGCTGGGGCCGACTGCGCTGCCGGACCAGCTGCCGCTGATGCTGCTCGGCCGCCGCCCGGACATCGTCGCCAGCCGCTGGCGCGTCGAGGCGGCGCAGGGCGACATCGACGTCGCGAAGGCCCAGTTCTACCCGAATATCAACCTGTCGGCCTTCATCGGCCTGTCCAGCCTCGGCCTGTCGAACCTGCTCAACAGCGGCAGCACGGTAGCCGGAGTCGGTCCGGCGCTGCGGCTGCCGGTGTTCGAGGGCGGCGCGCTGCGCGCGCAGCTGCAAGGCAGGGTCGCGTCCTACGATGCCGCGGTCGCGCTCTACAACCAGACGCTGACCGAAGCGCTGCACCAGGTCGCCGACCAGGTGCAGTCGCTGCGCGGCGCCGACCGCCAGCGGCAGGAACGGCAGCAGGCCGTCGCCGCCGCCGAAGCGTCGTTGAAGCTGGCGCGGCAGCGCCAGCAGGTCGGCACCGGCAACATGCTGCAGGTGCTGGCCAGCGAAAGCGCGTGGCTTGCGCAGCGCCAGCTGGAGCTGGAAACGCAGGCGCGTCAGGCCGACCTGCAGATCGGGCTGATCAAGGCGCTCGGCGGCGGCTTCGATGCCGCCCAAGCCGACCTGGCCACCGCCGCCGCCAGCCAACCGCCGGCCGCCCAACAATAAACCACCATTTTCCCAACGCCGCATCATGACTGCCTCCAGCCAGACCGTTTCCAATCCGCCCGCCCCTGGTCCCGCCAAGTCGCGCAAGCGGCGCGCGGCGCTGATCGTCATCACCATCCTGCTGCTGCTGATCGCCCTCGCCTACGGGATCTGGTGGCTGCTGTATGCCAGCCATTACGAAAGCACCGACGACGCCTACGTCGCCGGCAACGTGGTGCAGGTGACGCCGCAGATCGGCGGCACCGTGGTCGCGATCAACGTCGACGACACCGATGTGGTGCAGGCCGGCGCGCCGCTGATCAGGCTCGACCCGGCCGACGCCGACGTCGCGCTGCGGCAGGCCGAGGCGCAGTTGGCGCAGACGGTGCGCGAAGTACGCACGCTGTTTACCAACAACCAGGCGCTGGCCGCCAACGTCGCGCTGCGCAGCACCGACGTGCAGCGCGCACGCGCCGACCTGGCGCGGCGCCAGGAACTGATCGGCACCGGCGCCGTCTCGCGCGAAGAGGTCGAGCATGCGAAAAGCGCGCTGCTGGCGGCCGAATCGGCGCTGCAGGCGACCCGCGAACAGCTGGCGTCGAACCGCGCGCTGACCGACAACACCACCATCGCCAGGCATCCGAACGTGCAGCGCGCCGCCGCCCAGCTGCGCTCGGCCTACCTGGCGCGCGCCCGCACCGAGCTGCCGGCGCCGATTTCCGGCTATGTCGCCAAGCGCTCGGTGCAGGTCGGCCAGCGCGTCGCCGCCGGTACGCCGCTGCTGTCGATCGTGCCGCTCGACACGCTGTGGGTAGACGCCAATTTCAAGGAAGTGCAGATCGCCCGCATGCGGATCGGCCAGCCGGTGACGCTGCACGCCGACTCCTACGGCTCCGACGTCGAGTACCACGGCAAGGTGGTCGGGCTGGCGGCCGGCACCGGCTCGGCCTTCGCGCTGCTGCCGGCGCAAAACGCCAGCGGCAACTGGATCAAGGTGGTACAGCGGCTGCCGGTACGCATTTCGCTCGACCCCAAGGAGCTGGCCGCCCATCCGCTGCGCATCGGGCTATCGATGCGGGTCACGGTCGACATCGAGCGTGCCGAAGGCACTTCGCTGACCGGCAGCGCGGTGCGCAACGAAATCCCCTACCAGACCGACGTGTTCGAGATCGCCGCGCACCATGCCGACGACGAGATCGCCGCCATCATCGCCGCCAATGCCGGCAAGGACGCCGGCGTCCGCTGACCCCGCGCCGCCGGCGCCGCCACGCAACCGCAACGGAACATTCCGATGAACACCCCGCCGCACCCCGCCCCGCCGCCGCCGCTGCACGGACCGCAACTGGTGCTGGGCACGCTGGTGCTGTCGCTGGCGGTCTTCATGAACGTGCTCGATTCGTCGATCGCCAACGTCTCGATCCCGGCGATTTCCGGCGACATGGGTGTGTCGCCGCAGCAGGGTACCTGGGTCATCACCTCGTTCGCGGTGGCCAACGCGATCTCGGTGCCGCTGACCGGCTGGCTGACGCAGCGGATCGGCCAGGTACGGCTGTTCGTGGCGTCGATCTTTTTGTTCGTGCTGGCGTCGGCGCTGTGCGGCATGGCGCCGTCGATTGAATTCCTGATCGGCGCGCGCGTGCTGCAGGGTGCGGTGGCCGGGCCGATGATCCCGCTGTCGCAGACCTTGCTTTTGGCCAGTTATCCGCCGGCCAAGAGCGGCATGGCGCTGGCGTTCTGGGGCATGACCACGCTGGTGGCGCCGATCATGGGGCCGCTCCTGGGCGGCTGGATCTCGGACAATTATTCGTGGCCGTGGATCTTCTACATCAACATCCCGATCGGCCTGTTCGCCGCCTGGGCCACCTGGGGCATCTACCACAAGCGCGAATCGGCCACCCGCAAGCTGCCGATCGACAAGATCGGGCTGGCGCTGCTGGTGGTCTGGGTCGGCGCGCTGCAACTGATGCTGGACAAGGGCAAGGAGCTGGACTGGTTTTCCTCCGGCGAGATCGTGATCCTGGCGGTGGTGGCGGTGGTCGGCCTGATCTACTTCGTGATCTGGGAACTCGGCGACGACCACCCGGTGGTCGACCTGACGCTGTTCAAGGGCCGCAATTTTTCCGCCGGCGTGGTTGCGATCTCGGTCGCCTACGGCGTCTTCTTCGGCAGCCTGGTGATCCTGCCGCTGTGGCTGCAGACGCAACTCGGCTACACCGCGACCGAGGCCGGGATGGTGATGGCGCCGGTCGGCATCCTGGCGATCATCATGTCGCCGATGGTCGGCAAGCTGCTGCCGAAGGTCGACGCCCGCATCATCACCACCGGCGCCTTCGCGGTATTCGCGCTGGTGTTCTTCATGCGCGCCAAATTCAATACCGAGGTCGATTTCATCACGCTGATGATCCCGACCGTCATCCAGGGCGGGGCGATGGCGATGTTCTTCATCCCGCTGACCTCGATCATCCTGTCCGGCCAGCCGCCCGACAAGATTCCGGCCGCCGCCGGCCTGTCCAACTTCGTGCGCATCATGTTCGGCGGCATCGGCACTTCGCTGTCGACCACGCTGTGGGACTCGCGCAGCGCGGTGCACCACGCGCAGCTGGCGGAACACACCGGCCCCGACAACCCGGTGTTCGGCCAGGCGGTGCAGGCGCTGACCGCGCAGGGCCTGCCGGAACCCGGCGCCTGGGCGGTGCTGGAACGGCTGTTGAGCGTGCAGGCCAGCACGCTCGGTGCGACCGACATCTTCTGGCTGTCGGCGGTGCTGTTCCTGGTGCTGATCGGGCTGATTTGGCTGACCCATCCGATCAAGAGCGCGACGCCCGCCGACGCGGCCGGCGCGCATTGAGCGACGCGCCGTAGCGAATCCGCGTGCCGCCGTGGCGGGCACGGATACTCCCTTCCATGGTAGTTCGTGCCGAGCGCCATTCTTGGATTTTTTTGTCATACTCACGCCTTGGCGGTAAGAATGCCGCTCTCCGCAGTCCACCCCCACACCGTCCGCGTCCGGCCGGCGGCGACCATTCGCTCCTTCCGGTCCGCGTCCTTTTCGCAAAACCCCGAACTGCCTACCATTTCCGTCGCTGCTCGCGGCATCGGTGGCAGCCGCGCCCGCTACCATTGATACAACATCAATAACAACCGGGTCTGGAGTCTCCATGCACGCCACGCTCAGCAATCCGGCATTTCCCGTCCCCAATCCGGCCGATATCGGCTTCGAAGTCCTGCGCCGCCTGACCGAGAGCCGCATCGCGCCGACTCCGGACGCCTACCGCGCGCTGTACGACGAACTGGCCGGCCGCGCCTCGCTGCAGGCCGAAACGGTACTGGCCCACTTCGGCAAGGCCCGCCGCGCCGCCGCCGAAGACGACGCCGGCAGCCGCATCCGCGCGCTGGAATCGCGGGTGGAACAGCTGAGCGGGCTGGTGTGCGAAGACCAGCTGACCGGCTGCCTGAACCGGCGCGGACTGGATGACCTGTTCGCGCGCGAACTGCGGCGCGCCGACCGTCTCGGCACGCCGCTGTGCGTGGCGATGCTCGATCTCGACGACTTCAAGAAACTGAACGACCGCT
This sequence comes from Burkholderiaceae bacterium, assembly GCA_049683695.1. Taxonomy (GTDB): domain Bacteria; phylum Pseudomonadota; class Gammaproteobacteria; order Burkholderiales; family Burkholderiaceae_D; genus DATJCV01. Next base: position 547 of record JBAUJK010000072.1, on the reverse strand, counting down.
ACGGCCATTGCGTCGGCGACGAAGTGCTGGCGCACCTGGCGCGGGTGATGCGGAAGACGCTGCGCGGCATGGACGGCGTGGCGCGCTTCGGCGGCGAGGAATTCCTGATCCTTTTGCCCGGCACGTCGCTGGACAAAGCCGAGCAGGCGCTGGCGCGGCTGCGCCAGGCGCTGTCGGAACAGGGCTTCTACCACCGCCGCACGCGGCTGGCGATCAGCTTTTCCGCCGGTCTCGCGCTGCGCGCCCGCGGCGAAAGCCAGCGCGCGCTGACCGCGCGCGCCGACGCCGCGCTGTACCGCGCCAAGCAGGCCGGCAAGAACTGCACCGTCAGCGCCGGGGAAAACTGAGCAGCCTGGGGCGCCGCGACCCCTCATCGACACCACCCTGCCCTGTCCGTAACCGATTGCCTCGAAACGCGCCTGAAGGCGCCATCAGAATTCGACTGATTTGCACCGGAATTCCACCTCACCATACAGGGTAGCCACCCCCGCCAAGGCCATACCCGCCCGCCGCCAGCCATGCCCGCCACGCCCGAACAGCCCGCCGC
>JBAUJK010000071.1:0-2090 GCA_049683695.1 Burkholderiaceae bacterium | reverse complement strand
GGCCAGGTATTCGTCGGCCAGCGTTTCGATGCCGATCAGCTCGGCTTCGATCGACACCACGTCGGTGGTGTTCGGGCTGGCGCCGCGTTCCTGGATCTGCATCTTCAGTTCGGCGAACATCTCCGGCGTCGTGAATTCGCGGATGTCGTTGATGTCGGCGCGGTCCCAGGCCGCCTGCAGGCGGATGAAATAGGTCTTCGCGTGGCGCAGGAAGCCGGCGGTATCGAAGTCTTCCGGCACACCCCAGGAACCAACTGGCGCGGCCGCTACCGCGGCGCCGGCCGCCGGCGCCGCCGGCTGGTCGATGCGCGAACCGATTTCCGGCACGTAGGCGGTCTTGTTGTAGGCCGACGGATTGGCAGCGCCGGCGTAGGCCGCCTGCGGACCGTTCTTGCGCCGTACCAGGCGCACGATGAACATCACCGCGAACGCAATCAGCGCCACCATCAATAGCGTGCTGATCATGCTGGCCAGGGCGCCCGACAGGCCGAGGTGCGACAGCAGCGCGCCCAGGCCGAGGCCGAGCAGCGCACCGCCGAGGATGTTCTTCCACGGCGAGGCCGGCTTCGGCGGCGTCGCCTGCGCATTGCCCGGCGTGGCCGGCTTGGCGGCGCTGTTCTGCGCCGGTTGCGCCGGCGCCGGGCGGTTCAGGTTCTGCGACTGCTTGCCGAACGAGCGGCTACCGCCCATGCGCCGCGCTTCCGCTTCCGGCAGCACCATCGTCAGCGTGGTCAACGCGACCATCAGTCCCAGCAGCAATTTTTTCATGACAGCTCCTAAAGTTTGATTCCGGTGTGAAGTGCGGCCACTCCGGCCGTCAAGTTGAAGTATTCGACCCGCTCCAGTCCGGCATCCTGCATCATGCGCTTCAGCGTTTCCTGGTCGGGATGCATTCTAATCGACTCCGCAAGATAACGGTAACTATCTGCATCGTCGGCGATTCGGCGTCCAAGCCACGGCAACACCGAGAAGGAATACAGGTCGTACGGCTTCTGCAGCGGCTCCCAGACCTTCGAGAATTCCAGCACCAAAAGCTTGCCCCCCGGCTTCAGCACGCGCCGCATCTCGGCCAGCGCGGCGTCCTTGTGCGTCATGTTGCGCAAGCCGAAAGCGACACTGACGCGGTCGAAGTAATTGTCCGGGAACGGCAGCCTTTCGGCATCGCATAACAAGGTGGGGGTCACCAGGCCACTATTCAACAGCCGGTCGCGGCCGACACGCAGCATCGATTCGTTGATGTCGGTCAGCCACACTTCGCCGGTCGGTCCGGCTTGTTTGGCGAAAGCCTTGGCCAGGTCGCCGGTACCGCCGGCGATGTCGAGCACCCGGAAACCGGGCCGCACGCCGGCGCGAGCGATGGTGAACGCTTTCCACAGTCGGTGCATGCCGCCCGACATCACGTCGTTCATCACGTCGTATTTCTGCGCCACCGAATGGAAGACGCCGGCGACCTTCTTCGCCTTGTCTTCCTCGGCCACGGTCTGGTAGCCGAAATGCGTGGTGTTGCTCATCTGCGCCGCCTTGTCTGTTTGCACGATCCGAAGGCCATTATACAAGTGGGGCCGTCCGGATTTGCGCCCGGCGCGGGGCGTTTCAGTGGCAGCCGTGGCCTTTCGCACGGGTGGCGGCCATCGGCGCGTCGCGCCCGGATTCGCGCGTGAAGCCGGCCTGTTCCAGCCGCTGCAGATAGCCCTCCCACAACTCGGCCTGGTTGGTGCCGAGCCAGTAGAGGTAGTCCCACGAATAGATGCCGGTATTGTGGCCGTCGGAAAAATGCGGCTGCACCGCGTAATTGCCAACCGGCTCCAACGCGGTCAGCGTCACCGCCCGTTTGCCGGTCTGCAGCACTTCCTGGCCGGGCCCGTGGCCGCGCACTTCGGCCGACGGCGAATACACGCGCAGGAATTCGAACGGCAGCGAAAACTGCGTGCCGTCGTCGAAGCCGACTTCCAGCGTGCGCGACTGCATGCGCGCATTCAGCGTGGCGGGCGTGCGCCCGCTTTCAGGTATGCGGTTCATTGCTTTCCTCCGTCATCATCCGCCGTCAAGCGCGCGGAAATCGCCCGGCGCAGCAGCGGCAGCAGCGCGCG
>JBAUJK010000070.1:0-4175 GCA_049683695.1 Burkholderiaceae bacterium | reverse complement strand
CGCTCGATCAGTCCGGTGTCGAGGTCGGCCGCGCTGAACGGCCGGCTTTCGATCAGCCGCTTCAGGAAGGCGATGTTGCTGGCCAGGCCGACGATCTGGTAGTCCGACAGCGCCTGCGCCATCTGCGCCAGCGCCTGTTCTCGGCTCGGCGCCCAGACGATCAGTTTGGCGATCATCGGGTCGTAGAACGGCGAAATGGCATCGCCTGCGCGCACGCCGGAATCGATGCGCACCACGCCTTCCGCCGCCGGCGATGCGGCGTCCCCGATCCCGAACTCGACCGCCGCCGGCGTGCGCAGGTGGCGCAGCGTGCCGATCGACGGCAGGAAGCCCTTGTCCGGGTTTTCCGCATACACGCGCGCCTCGATCGCGTGGCCATGGATCGCCAGCTGTTCCTGCTTGCGCGGCAGCGGCAGGCCGGCGGCGACGCGCAGCTGCCATTCGACCAGGTCGGTGCCGGTGATCATTTCGGTGACCGGGTGCTCGACCTGCAGCCGCGTGTTCATTTCCATGAAGTAGAAGCTGCCGTCCTGGTTGGCGATGAATTCGACCGTACCGGCGCCGACATAGCCGACCGCCTTGGCGGCGGCCACCGCCGCCTCGCCCATCGCGCGCCGGCGCTCTTCGGTCATGCCGGGCGCCGGCGCCTCTTCCAGCACCTTCTGGTGGCGCCGCTGCACCGAGCAGTCGCGCTCGAACAGGTAGACGCAGTCGCCGTGGCTGTCGGCAAACACCTGGATTTCGATGTGGCGCGGCCGCGTCAGGTATTTCTCGACCAGCACGCGGTCGTCGCCGAAGCTGGAAATCGCTTCGCGCTGGCAGGACGCCAGCGCCTCGCGGAAGTCGGCCGACTTGTCGACGATGCGCATGCCCTTGCCGCCGCCGCCGGCCGACGCCTTCAGCAGCACCGGATAGCCGATGCGGTCGGCCTCGCGGTTCAGCAGCGCCGGATCCTGGTCTTCGCCGTGGTAGCCGGGCACCAGCGGCACTCCAGCTTTTTCCATCAGCGCCTTGGCCGCCGACTTCGAACCCATCGCCCGGATCGCCGCCGCCGGCGGGCCGATGAACACCAGCCCGGCCTTGGCGCAGGCGTCGGCGAAGCCGGCGTTTTCCGACAGGAAGCCGTAGCCGGGATGGATCGCCTGCGCGCCGGTCGCCAGTGCCGCCTCGATGATCCGTTCGCCCAGCAGATAGCTTTCCTTGGCCGGCGCCGGGCCGATCCGGACCGCCTCGTCGCAGACGGCGACGTGCTTCGCCTGCGCGTCGGCGTCCGAGTAGACGGCGACCGTGGCGATGCCCAGTCGGCGGGCGGTGGCGGCGACGCGGCAGGCGATTTCGCCGCGGTTGGCGATCAGGATTTTGGTGAACATGCGCTTCTTTCCGAGGGCTTGCCGGTTCCGACGACTGGCGAACAGCGCGAAAAGCGCTGTCGTTCCCGCGCAGGCGGGAACCTAGCGTCGTAGCGGCGTTAAAGTCACTGGGTCCCCGCCTGCGCGGGGACGGCAAACATCACAGCTTCCACGGCAGACCGCCGTCAATCACCGCAGCTGGCCTTGATTTCCGCCGCCGCCACGTCGCGCGGACGCAGGCCGAGCTTGGCCAGCAGCGCGCGGTCGTCCTCGGCGTCCGGATTGCCGGTGGTCAAAAGCTTGTCGCCGTAGAAGATCGAATTGGCGCCGGCCAAAAAGCACATCGCCTGCACCGCCTCGCCCAACTGGCGGCGGCCGGCCGACAGCCGCACGCGCGCCTTTGGCATCGTGATGCGGGCGACCGCGATGGTGCGCACGAATTCGAGCGGATCGAGCGGGTCCAGGCCGTACAGCGGCGTGCCCTCGACCTGCACCAGGTGGTTGACCGGCACCGATTCCGGGTACGGGTTCAGGTTCGCCAGCTGCGCAATCAGGCCGGCGCGCTGGCGGCGCGATTCGCCCATACCGACGATGCCGCCGCAGCACACCTTCAGGCCGGCTTCGCGCACGCGGCCGAGCGTGTCGAGCCGGTCCTGGTATTCGCGCGTCGAAATGATGTTGTTGTAGAACTCGGGCGCGGTGTCGAGGTTGTGGTTGTAGTAGTCGAGGCCGGCGTCCTTCAGCCGCTGCGCCTGGTCGTCATGCAGCATGCCGAGCGTGGCGCAGGTTTCCAGCCCGAGCGCCTTGACCTCGCGCACCATTTCCTCGACCTTTTCCATGTCGCGCTCCTTCGGCTCGCGCCAGGCGGCACCCATGCAGAAGCGGGTGGCGCCGTTGTCGCGCGCGGCGCGCGCCGCTTCCAGCACTTCGTCGGTCGACAGCAGTTTCTTGGCGGTGACGCCGGTATCGTAGCGCGCCGCCTGCGGGCAGTAGGCGCAATCTTCCTCGCAGCCGCCGGTCTTGATCGACAGGAGCGTCGCCAGCTCGACTTCCTGCGGATCGAAATTGGCGCGATGCGCCTGCTGCGCGCGGTACAGCAGATCGTTGAACGGCAGCTCGAACAGCGCCAGTACGTCCTCGACCGGCCAGGTATCGGCGGCGATCGGCGTCACCGGCGCGCGGAAGGCCAGCGACTGCGCGCTGGTGGAAGGGGAAGCGGTATGTGAATCGGACATGCGGGTTTCCTTTTGCATCAGAGAGAGGTTCGGGTGTCAGGCATGCCGGCCGGGCCAGCCCGGCAGGCGGGAAAAATCGAGATGGGCGGCCGCCGCCGCCGCCGACGCCAGCGGCAGCCGCGGCACGCAGCCCAACAGCGGTGCCGGCAGCCGCGCCGCCAGCGTGTCGACGTTCTGCGCCGCATTCGGCAGCGCGCCGTCGACCGTGTTGGCGACCCAACCGGCCAGCGTCAGGCCGCGCGCGGCGATCGCCTCGGCGGTCAGCAGCGCATGGCTGATGCAGCCGAGCCGCAGGCCGACCACCAGCACCACCGGCAGCGCCAGCCGCTGCGCCAGGTCGGCGGTATCGCAGTCGTCGGTCAGCGGCACGCGGAAGCCGCCGACGCCTTCGACCACCACCGCGTCGGCGGCGCGCGCGATCTGCCCGTAGCAGTCGAGGATGTGCTGCGGGTCGATTGCCGCGCTTTCGTGCGCGGCGGCGATGTGCGGCGCGGTCGCCTCGCGCAGCAGGTAGGGCGTGGTCAGCGACTGTGGCAGGCGCTCGCTGCAGGCCGCCGCCAGCATGTCGGCGTCTTCATTGTGCCAGGCCCCATCGCGCAGGTCGGCGCCGGCGGCGACCGGCTTCATGCCGGCGGTGCGCAGGCCGCGCACGGTCAGCGCGTGCAGCAGCGCGGCGGAGATCAGCGTCTTGCCGATCTCGGTATCGGTGCCGGTGACGAACCAGGACGGCGGCGTGGTGGATTTCATGCGGCCTCCGGCTGTTCCAGCGCGTGGAAGGCGGCCGCCAGCCGGGCGACGTCGGCCGCAGTATGGGCGGCGGTCAGCGTCACGCGCAGGCGCGCGGTATGGGCCGGCACCGTCGGCGGCCGGATCGCCGGCACCCAGATGCCCTGCGTGTGCAGCGCGGCGGCGGCGTCCAGCGCCGCCTGGTTGGCGCCGACCACCACCGGCTGGATCGCGGTCGCCGACGGCAGCAGTTGCCAGCGGCGCAGTTGCAGCGTCGCCTGCAGCTGCGCGATCAAGTCCTGCAGGTGCGCGCGCCGTACCCGGCCTTCGGCGCCGGCGATCAGGTCGATGCTGGCCAAGAGCGCATGCGCCAGTGCCGGCGGCGCGGCGGTGGTGTAGATGTAGGGGCGGGCGCGCTGCAGCAGCCATTCGATCACCGTCTCGTGCGCGGCGACGAAGGCGCCGCCGACACCGGCGGCCTTGCCGAGTGTACCGATGTAGACCAGGTGCGGCGAACGCAGATAGAAATGTTCCAGCGCGCCGCGGCCGTGCTCGCCCAGCACGCCAAAGCCGTGCGCGTCGTCGACCACCAGCCAGGCGCCGTGCTGCTCGCACAGAGCCAGCAGCGCGGGCAGCGGCGCCAGGTCGCCATCCATGCTGAATACGCTGTCGGTTACCACCAGCTTGGTGCGCGCACTGCTGTCGGCCAGCATCTGCTCCAGCTGGGCGACGTCGCCATGGCGGTAGATGCGTACCGTGCCGCGCGCCAGCCGGGCGCCGTCGATCAGCGACGCGTGGTTCAGCTCTTCGCAGAACAGTTCGGCGTCGGCGCCGCCCAGCGCAGTCAAGACGCCGAGGTTGGCCA
>JBAUJK010000069.1:0-11894 GCA_049683695.1 Burkholderiaceae bacterium | reverse complement strand
CGGTGGTCGAGTGCCGCGCCGACGCGCCGCTGCCGCTGTGGCGGCTGGTGGCCGAGCGCGCGGTCTGCGTCAACACCACCGCGGCCGGCGGCAATGCCAGCCTGATGACGCTGGGCGGCTGAAGCCGGGGCTGGCGCCGGCAAGCGCTTGGCGTTGAACTGGAATCTGGCAAGGCGTCGAGAACATTACCTGGAGTATGCCTTCATTCCGCAGGCATTCCGCCCGGAATGGAAGCATGGTGCTTGGAGTATATGTTTCCTGCGGTCGTCGGATCCAGTCTTTCCGCAGTCTTTCCTGTTTGCCGTGCCGCTGTGGACAAACCTGTGCACAAGCTGTGCAGCGATTGTGCACAAGTGCAGCGAATTCCCGCCCCCGGTTTTTATCCAGAATCGGCACGCCCGCCATACCGTCCTTATCCCAGCGCTTGTACGCGTGCCAAGGTACTGATTCGACGGCGCTTTCGGCACTTTTCCACAAGTGGCGGCCAGTTCTATCACTATTATCAGTATCAAATACCAAGTTCAAAGACAAAACCAGCTCGATTGGCGGCCAGCGCTTGCGCTGGATCATCCTGAAGACTTGCGGCTGCTCTAACATCGAACCACGCCCTCCCTTGGAAAAGGCAGTCGATGGACGCCTTGCTGTTATCGCGCATCCAGTTCGCCTGGGTGATTGCGCTGCATATCCTGCTGCCGGCCTTCACCGTCGGCCTGTCGTGCTACATCGCGACGCTGGAAATCCGCTGGTGGCTGACCGGCAGCGACGTGGTGCGGCGGCTGTCGGCCTTCTGGATCCGCATCTTCGCGGTGTCGTTCGGCATGGGCGTGGTATCCGGCATCGTGATGCCGTTCCAGTTCGGTACCAACTGGAGCCGCTTTTCCGACCACACCTCGTCCGTACTCGGCGGCCTGTTCGCCTATGAAGTACTGACCGCGTTCTTCCTGGAAGCGGCCTTCCTCGGCATTCTGCTGTTCGGGCGCAAGCTAGTGCCGCGCTGGGCGCACGCATTGTCGGCGGTGGTGGTGGCGTTCGGCACGCTGCTGTCGTCGTTCTGGATCCTGGCGGTCAACAGCTGGATGCAGACACCGACCGGCTATCAGATCGTCGATGGCCGCTTCGAGCCGGCCAGCATGCTGCAGGTCATCTTCAACCCCTCCTTCCCGTACCGGCTGGTGCATACGGTGACGGCCTTCGTCATCACCACCGCGTTCGTGATCCTGGCGGTCGGCTGTTTCTATCTGCGACGCCGGCGCTCGATCGAGGAAAGCAAGATCATGCTGCGCATGTCGCTGCTGTTCTTGATCGTGATGGTGCCGATCCAGGTGATCGTCGGCGACCTGCACGGCGTCAACACGCTGCACCACCAGCCGGCCAAGCTGGCGGCGATGGAAGGGCTGTGGGAAACCGAGCGCGGCGTGCCGGCTTCGATCATCGGCCTGCCGGACGAGCAGGCGGAGACCAACCATTTCGAAGTCGCGATCCCGAAACTCGGCAGCCTCTACCTGACGCACGACTGGAACGGCGAAGTCCAGGGCCTGAAGGCCTTCCCTAAGGAAGACCGGCCGCCGGTGGCGATCGTCTATTTCGCCTTCCGCATCATGGTCGGCGTCGGCCTGCTGATGCTGGCGCTGGTGATCACCGGACTGGTGCTGTGGCGGCGCGGCAAGCTGTTCGACACGGACTGGTACTTGCGGCTCGGCACCTGGGCGGCGCCGATCGGCTTCATCGCGGTGCTGGCCGGCTGGACCACCACCGAAGTCGGCCGCCAGCCGTGGGTGGTGTACGGCCTGATGCGCACCGCCGACGCCGTCACGCCGTCGCTGACCGCGCACGACGTCTGGCTGTCGCTGGCCGGCTACGTGCTGGCCTACATCGTGATTTTCGGCCTCGGCCTGTTGATGCTGGTGCGGCTGGTGAAGCTGGGCCCGCCGGCCGCGGTCGCCGAAGAGGAGCGTGAAAGCCTGGGGCACCGGCCGGCACGGCCGCTGTCGGCCGCCACCGACACCCCGGCCGCCGAGGGAGGCCGCCATGTCCCTTGACCTGGTTCCGCTGTGGGCCGGCATCCTGTCGGTGGCGGTGTTGATGTACATCCTGCTGGACGGTTTCGATCTCGGCGTCGGCATCCTGCTGCTGCTGCGCCACAGCGACGAAGATCGCGACCTGATGATGGCATCGGTGGCGCCGATCTGGGATTTCAACGAAACCTGGCTGGTGCTGGGCGGGGTCGGCCTGCTGGCGGTATTCCCGCTGGCGTTCGCAGTGATCATCCCGGCGGTCTATTTCCCGATCCTGGTGATGCTGCTGGGCCTGCTGTTTCGCGGTGTCGCCTTCGAATTCCGCGACGTGCCGGGCGCGCGCAAGCATTTCTGGAACCATTCGTTCGCCTGGGGTTCGCTGATCGCCGCCTTCGCGCAGGGGATCGTGCTCGGCATGTTCGTCCAGGGCCTGCCGGTCGAGGGCCGCGTCTTCGTCGGCACCAGCTGGGACTGGGTGGCGCCGTTTCCGTTGTTGACCGGGCTCGGGCTGGTGGTCGGGTATTCGCTGCTGGGCGCCACCTGGCTGTACATGAAGACCGAGGACGGTTTGCAGCAATGGTCGCGCGAGCGGGCGCGCTGGGGCGTGCTCGGCATTCTCATCTTCATCGTGCTGATCAGCATCTGGACGCCGCTGGCGCACGCGCGCATCGCCGAACGCTGGTTTTCGTTGCCAAACTTCTATTTCTTCGCACCGGTACCGATCCTGACCGCGCTGCTGGCCTGGCTTTTGTGGGATTCACTGCGGCGCGGCCGCGAAGCGTTGCCCTTCGTCTGCACCATGGGCCTGTTCTTCCTGTCCTATACCGGCTTGATCATTTCGCAATGGCCGTACATCGTGCCGCCGTCGATCACGCTGCGCGCGGCGGTGGCGGCGCCGACCGCGCAGGTGTTCCTGCTGGTCGGCACGCTGTTCCTGCTGCCGGTGATCCTGATGTACGCATTCTGGTCGTACTGGGTGTTTCGCGGCAAGGTCCGATCCGACATCGGTTACCACCACCTGTGACAGCGCCCGCCCGCCGATGAAGTTGCGGTTTTAAACCCTGGTTTACATATTTAAAAATAGTAGTGATAGTAGGCTTGGGCGGTTTCTGTGGAAAACCCGGTAAACCGTTTTGCTTTCAAGAACTTGAAGCGCTTGCCAACTCCTGTATAAGCGCCGGTGGCATGGCGCACCGATTCTGGATAACTTTGGCGGCGGTGGATAAATGGCGGCTTTTCCCCAAACCGTCCAGTGCTTTTCCCCAGGGTTATCCACAACCTTTCAGCTTGCCCACAGCGCCGACAGGATCGCGAACACGGCAGCGATCGCCGGTTCGCTGCGCCGGCTTTTCAGGCAGATGAACGACAGTTCGGTGGTCAGGCTGACCGCGTCGGCGATGGTCAGGCCGTGTGCGTGCGCTTCGCGCAGCGCCACCGACTCGCGCATCAATGACAGGCCGACGCCGGATTTCACCAGGTCCAGCATCGACGATTCCTGGTCGACCAGCGCCACCTTGTTGGGCTTGATCCGGTACTGCGCGAAAGTCTTGTTCAACAGCCGGTGATGGGCCGACTGCGGCGGCGTCCAGATCCACGGCAGCCGCGCCAGCGCGCGCCAGTCGCGGCCGGCGACCCGGCTTTTCCAGCCGCGCGGCGCCACCACGCTGTAGTTGAAATGGGTCAGGGTCTGGTAGTGGAACTGGCGCGGCGGCTGGCCCAGGTAGTGGCCGACGTCGAGCGTGCCGTCTTCGACCTGCTGCAGCACGTCGCCCGACATGCCGTGCCGCAGCCGGGTCGACAACTGCGGGTAGGTTTCGACCAGCTGCTTCAGGAAGGCGCCCAGGCGCGTGAATTCGGGATCGAGGATGGTACCGATCGCCAGCGAGCCGGTCAGCGAGCCGGCCGCGCGTGCCTGCAGCATGCGCGCCGAGTGCGTCAGTTCCTGCACGCCGGCCAGGCAGCGCTCGGCCAGCGGCAGCAGATGGGCGCCGTCGTCGGTCAGCCGCATGCCGCTCGGGATACGCGTGAACAGCTGCAGTTCGAGTGTGTTCTGCAGCGCCTTGATCTGCAGGCTGACCGCCGGCTGCGACAGGTGCAGCTGCTCGGCGGCGCGCGTCAGATTGCCTTCGCGCGCGACCGCGACGAAGGCCCGCAATTGGGACAGATCCATGGCTACACCTCGCGCGCGGCGAATGGAAGGCGGCTGCCTCGCCGCATCATTAGCATTGCTTATGAAGGAAACGATGATAACTCATTGGATTTGAACCGGACGCGCGACTATGCTGCGGTGGACTCTCTTGTTGAAAAGGACTTTTCGCCATGGCCGATCTTCCCGTGATTTCCCATTACATCAATGGCCGCCAGGTGGTACCGGCCAGCGGCCGGATGCAGCCGGTGTTCAACCCGGCCACCGGCGCCGAAGCGGCGCAGGTGGCGCTGGCCAGCGTCGATGAAGTGAACCAGGCGGTAGCAGCGGCGTCTGCGGCCGCACCAGCCTGGGCGGCGACGGCGCCGCTGAAGCGCGCGCGCATCCTGTTCCGCTTCAAGGACTTGATGGAGCAGCAGCACGATGCGCTGGCCGAGGCGATCACGCGCGAGCATGGCAAGGTGTTTTCCGACGCCCGCGGCGAAGTCACGCGCGGCATCGAAGTGGTCGAATTCGCCTGCGGCGTGCCGCAGCTTTTGAAGACCGAGTTCACCGACAACATCGGCGGCGGCATCGACAACTGGAACCTGCGCCAGCCGCTCGGCGTGACCGCCGGCATCACGCCGTTCAACTTCCCGGTGATGGTGCCGCTGTGGATGGCGCCGCTGGCGCTGGCCACCGGCAACACCTTCGTGCTGAAGCCGTCCGAGCGCGATCCGTCGGCATCGCTGCTGCTGGCCGAGCTGTTCCAGAAGGCCGGCTTGCCGGATGGCGTGTTCAACGTGGTGCAGGGCGACAAGGTGGCGGTCGATGCGCTGTTGCACCATCCGGACGTCAACGCGGTGTCCTTCGTCGGCTCGACGCCGATCGCCGAATACGTGTACCGCGAAGGCAGCGCGCGCGCCGGCAAGTATCCGCCGCGGGTACAGGCGCTGGGCGGCGCCAAGAACCATCTGGTGGTGATGCCGGACGCCGACCTGCAGCAGGCGGTCGACGCGCTGATCGGCGCCGCCTACGGCTCGGCCGGCGAACGCTGCATGGCGATCTCGGTCGCGGTGGCGGTCGGCGGCGTCGCCGACCGGCTGGTCGAGGCGCTGATTCCGCGCATCCAGGCGCTGAAGGTGAAGAACGGTATGGAAGCCGATGCCGAGATGGGGCCGCTGGTATCGGCCGCGCACAAGGCCAAGGTGGAAGGCTACATCGAGGAAGGCGTGCGCGCCGGCGCCAAGCTGCTAGTCGACGGCCGTGGCCTGAAGGTGCCGGGCCACGAGCAGGGCTTCTTCATCGGCGGCAGCCTGTTCGACCACGTAAAGCAGGACATGCGGATTTATCGCGAAGAAATCTTCGGGCCGGTGCTGTGCATCGTGCGCGTACCGGATCTGGCGGCGGCGGTGGAACTGATCAATGCCCACGAATTCGGCAACGGCGTATCCTTGTTCACCGCCGACGGCCACACCGCGCGCGAGTTTTCGCGGCAGATCGAAGTCGGCATGATCGGCGTCAACGTGCCGATCCCGGTGCCGATGGCCTGGCATTCGTTCGGCGGCTGGAAGCGCTCGCTGTTCGGCGACGTCCACGCCTACGGCGAGGAGGGCATCCGTTTCTACACCCGCTACAAGTCGATCATGCAGCGCTGGCCGCAGCACATCGTGCACGGCGCCGAATTCACGATGCCGGTGGCAAAGTGACGGTACCAGCCGTGGTCCGGCGATATTGAACGGCATCGATAAAAACAGACAATCACCAGGGGAGGCGCCGATGCAATCGGCCGGCAACTACGACTACATCATCATCGGCGCCGGCAGCGCCGGCTGCGTACTGGCGAACCGGCTGACGCAAGACCCGGACGTCAGCGTGCTGCTGCTGGAAGCCGGCGCGCGCGACGATTACATCTGGATCCACATTCCGGTCGGCTACCTGTACTGCATCAACAATCCGCGCACCGACTGGTGCTTCCGCACCGAGGCCGATCCGGGTTTGAACGGCCGCAGCCTGATCTATCCGCGCGGCAAGGTGCTGGGCGGCTGCTCGTCGATCAATGGCATGATCTACATGCGCGGCCAGTCCGGCAACTATGATTCCTGGGCCGATGCCACCGGCGACGACAGCTGGCGCTGGGAGCAGGTGCTGCCGCTGTTCGTCAAGAGCGAAGACCATCACGGCGGCGCCAATGATTTCCACGGCGCCGGCGGCGAATGGCGGGTCGAGAAGCAGCGGCTGTCCTGGCGCATCCTGGATGCGTTCCGCGACGCCGCGGCGGAAGTCGGCATCCCCAAGGTCGACGACTTCAATCGCGGCGACAATGAAGGCTGCGGCTATTTCGAAGTCAACCAGCGGCGCGGCATCCGCTGGAATACCGCCAAGGCTTTCCTGAAACCGGCACTGCGGCGCGGCAACCTGACGGTGATGACCGGCTGTCACGTGCAGCGGCTGATGATCGAAAACGGCGAACGCGGGCCGGTGTGCCGCGGCGTCGAATTCGTCGGCAACGGCAGCCAGTGGCAGGCGCGATCGACCCGTGAAACCATCCTGTCGGCCGGCGCCATCGGCTCGCCGCAAATCCTGCAGGTATCCGGCATCGGCCCGGCGGCGCTGTTGCAGCAGCATGGCGTGCCGGTGCTGCTGGATGCGCCCGGCGTCGGCGAAAACCTACAGGACCATTTGCAGATCCGCATGGCCTTCAAGGTGAAGAATGCGCCGACTCTGAACATGATGGCCGCGCGCTGGCATGGCAAGATGCGCATCGGCCTGCAATATGCGCTGCTGCAGAGCGGCCCGATGGCGATGGCGCCGTCGCAGCTGGGCGCATTCGCGCGTTCCGATCCGGCGCAGCCGACGGCCAACCTGGAATATCATGTCCAGCCGCTGTCGCTGGACAAGTTCGGCGATCCGCTGCATCCGTTTCCTGCGTTCACCGCCAGCGTCTGTAACTTGCGGCCGAGTTCGCGCGGGCACGTGCGCATCGCTGCCGCCGACTCGCAGGTGGCGCCGAAGATCACCACCAATTACCTGTCGACCGAGGAAGACCGCAAGGTGGCGGTCGATTCGCTGACGCTGACGCGCAAGATCGTGGCGGCGCCGGCGATGCGGAAATATGCGCCGGAAGAATTCATGCCCGGACCGCAACTTCGCAGCGAGGAAGAAATGGTGCGCGCCGCCGGCGATATCGGTACCACCATCTTCCATCCGGTCGGCACCTGCCGGATGGGGCGTGCCGACGATCCGCTGGCGGTGGTCGACAGCGCATTGCGGGTCAACGGCGTGGCCGGCCTGCGCGTGGTGGATGCGTCGGTGATGCCGACCATCACTTCCGGCAACACCAACTCGCCGACCATCATGATCGCCGAGAAGGCGGCTGCCCTGATAAGCGCCGCGCGCTAGAGTCGGGCGCGAGCGGAAAGAGGGGAGCGCGGGGGGGATCCAGCCAAGGAGCGGCCTCGATCGGCGCTCCGGCAAGGAGCAGGCGGCGCGAGCGCAGGAGAGCGGCGCTGGCGCGTGCCTCGAGGCGCTGCGGCTACTGCCAGTCCTTGCTGAGGATGCGGTGCAGCGTATCGAGGTCTTCCTTGCCGATCCTGGCCTCCAGCCTTTTTTCGAGCTTGGCGATCGATTTTGCCGCGATCGCCGACATTTCCAGGCCCTGTTCGCTGAATCGGACCAGCTTGATCCTCTTGTCGCTTTCCGAGTCGACGAATTCCACCAGGCCGTGCCGCATCGCCTCGCCGACGGTCTTGTGGACGGCCTGCCGCGAGAGGCCCAGCCGGCGCGCCAGGTCCGAAATGCTCATGGGCCGATGACGCATGTGCGCGAACAGCCGGTGCATCGAGGGGGTCACGAATCCGTACCCAAATTTCTCTGCCTCGCCCAATACCTTTTCCTCGAACCACGCGGAACGATACAGAAGTAGTTGCCTCATGTTGTGTTTGGCCTGACTCATGTGTCGGGATTGAATTCTGAGGCTTTGCCAGTCGGACTGGAGGTATCGGAAGGGAGCCGGGCATTCTAGCAGAGAAGAATTTTCCGATGAAGACCGCGCCGGCCGCGGCTCGTGCGTGCCGGAGGGAAGCCTCGCGCCGCAGACTACCGCAGCGGCCCCGATAATGTCAACTGTGTTGACAAATAATACCCTGCAACTTATATTGGGTCGCCACAAGCACGATCGCCAAGGCGGTGCCGCCCTGGCGCGAAGCTGGAACGGCGGGAATCTTCCCTATACAAAAAAACTGCAGGTATCTCAGAGGAGACGGAAATGAAATTAGCCAAGCTTTGTGGCTTGCTGGCCGCGATCGGTTTTGCGGCGGGCGCGCACGCGCAAACGGCCAAGGGCGTTTCGGACGACGTGGTCAAGATCGGCGTGTTGACCGACCTGTCGGGCGTGTATTCGGCCGGCTCCGGGCGCGGCAGCGTGGTCGCCACCGAAATGGCCATTCAGGATTTTGGCGGCAAGGTACTGGGCAAGCCGATCGAGCTGGTGGTGGCCGACCACCTGAACAAGGCCGACGTCGGCGCCTCCAAGGCGCGCCAATGGTTCGACGTCGAGAAGGTCGACATGGTGCTGGATCTGGTCAACTCGTCGGTGGCGATTGCGGTGCAGAAGCTGGCGGCCGAGAAGAAACGGATCACCATCACCACTGCCGGCGGCACGGTCGCGCTGACCCAGAAAGAGTGCTCTCCCTATGGCATCAGCTATGCGTACGACACCTATGCGCTGGCCACCGGCGCCGGCAACGCGATCGTCAAGGAGGGCGGCAAGAGCTGGTACTTCCTGACCGCCGACTACAACTTCGGCCATTCGCTCGAAAAGGACGTGCGCAACGTGGTCGAGAAGCTGGGCGGCAAGGTGGTCGGCTCGGTCGCGCACCCGCTGAACGCCTCAGACTTCTCCTCGTTCATGGTGACGGCGCAGGCCGCCAAGCCGGATGTGCTGGTGCTCGCCAATGCCGGCGGCGACTTTGCCAATTCGCTGCGCTCGGCGCATGAATTCGGCCTGGTCAAGAATGGCAAGCCGACCATCGCCGGCATGGTGGTGCTGATCAACGATGTCAAGGCGCTCGGTTTGAATGTGGCGCAAGGCGTCCAGTACACCGATCCGTTCTACTGGGATTTCGACGAGGAGACGCGTGCCTGGTCGCAGCGCTTCTACAAGATCCACAAAGCGATGCCGACCTTCGCCCATGCCGCCGACTACTCGGCCACCATGCAATACCTGAAGGCAGTCGAGGCGGCCGGCACCGACGATGCGGACGCCGTGATGAAGCAGCTGCGTGGCACGAAGTTCAAGGATTTCTTCCTGCGCAACGCTTACCTGCGCGAGGATGGCCGCATGATCCGCGATCTGTACCTGGCCGAGGTCAAGAAGCCGTCCGAATCGAAGTCCGAGTGGGACCTGGCCAGGGTCAAGCGCGTGATCCCCGGCGAGGAAGCCTTCATGCCGCTCGCCCAGAGTGCCTGCCCGCTGGTCAAGAAATGATGCGGTAACAGACGTACGGACGGCCGCGCGAACACCAAGGAGACTTTCATGCAAAGCACGATGATGCAGATGCCGCTTACGGTGAACCACATCCTCGAACGTGGAAACCAGATTTTCGGCGATCGGGAAGTCGTTTCGCGCCGGCCGGACAAATCGATACACCGCATCACCTATGCCGCGCTGTACCGGCGCAGCCGCCAGCTGGCGGCTGCGCTGGTCGAAGCGGGGATCCGGCCCGGCGACCGAGTGGCCACCCTGATGTGGAACCATTCGACGCATCTGGAAGCCTATTTCGGCATTCCGGCGGCCGGCGCCGTGCTGCATACCTTGAACCTGCGCCTGAGTCCGGACGACCTCGCCTACATCATCGGCGATGCGGAAGACCGCATTCTGCTGGTGGACGATGTGCTGGTGCCGCTGTTTGAAAAGGTCAAGCCGCTGGTCAAGCTGGAGCGCGTCATCGTGGTGCCCACCACGGGGGCCGCCGTTCCGGCCGCCTATGAGGATTACGAAGCCTTCATCGATCGGGATGCTTCCGGTTACCGCTATCCCGAGCTGGACGAACAAGCCGCCTGCGGCATGTGCTACACCTCCGGCACCACCGGGCGCCCCAAGGGCGTCGTCTACTCCCACCGCTCGACGGTCTTGCACGCCTTGGGCGTGGCCCTGCCGGATTGCCTGAACCTGTCCGTCACGGACACCGTGCTGGCGGTCACGCCGATGTTCCATGCCAACTCCTGGGGCGTGCCCTATGCCGCGATGATGGTCGGCGCCAGCCAGGTGTATCCCGCGCAGCACATGGGAGCGGCGGATTTGCTCGATCTGATGGAAAGCGAGCAGGTGACGCTGGCCATGGGCGTCCCCACCATCTGGCTCACCATCCAGCAGGCGCTGGAGGCGGAACCCGGCCGCTGGAAGCTGAAGCATGGCATGCGCATGATGGTGGGGGGCTCCGCCGCGCCGGTAGCGATGATCGCCGCCTTCGAGAAATTCCATCTCTCCATCAAGCATGGCTGGGGTATGACCGAACTGTCGCCGGTCGGCACCTTGTCCTGGCTCAAACCGGAACATCTGAAGCAGCCGGCCGAGGAGCAATATCGGATACGCGCACTGCAGGGCCTGCCGTTGCCGCTGGTCGAACTGCGCATCATGGGCGAGGATGGGCAGATGCCGTGGGATGGTAAATCGGTAGGCGAATTGCAGGCGCGCGGGCCATGGGTAACCAACGGCTATTACAAGACGCCGCCATCGCCGGACAAGGTCACCAGCGACGGCTGGCTGCGCACCGGGGATGTCGCCGCCATTGATTCGAGCGGCTACATGCGCATCTCGGACCGCGCCAAGGATCTGATCAAGTCCGGCGGCGAATGGATCAGCTCGGTGGACATCGAAAACGCCGTCATGGCGCATCCGGCGGTGGCTGAAGCCGCCGTGGTGGCGGTGAGGCATCCCAAATGGGACGAGCGTCCCCTGGCTGCCGTGGTGCTCAAGCCGGGCAAGAGCGTGACGATCGAAGAACTGCGCAAGCACCTTGAGGCGCATTTCGCAAAATGGCAAATCCCGGATGACTGGGCATTTGTCGACGCCATTCCGCGCACGTCCACCGGCAAATTTTTGAAGACGCGGCTGCGCGAGGATTTCAAGGATTGGGTCTCGAAGACGCCGGGCTGAGCGGCCTGCGCATGGCCTCTGCTCGCGCAATACCCTCCTTTCAGTCGCCATTGTCGTAATGGCCGCACTGCCGCGGGAAGCGTCGGCAACGCCGACGGCTTTGCTGGATTTCGTGCGCCCGTAAAGGAATTTCCGGTATTGACGGTGTACCCTGTTGCGACTGCTGCCCAGCGCCGGCTTGCACCGGAGGGGGCGGTTGTCGCGTGGCCCGCCAGTCACTGTGGTGTGGCGGGCGCCGTACCATCCAGAGCATGCCGGCTCACCCCCAGTATTTATACGTATTGTCCGATACCGAATCTACTGTGTAATATGGGAATTTAAATATAAAAATTACAAATAAGTACAATAACTAAAGGAAATTCGATGACCGATGTCATCCTGGAGACGCAGCATTTGAGCAAGGAATTCAAGGGATTCACGGCGGTGGACGACGTGAACCTGCAGGTCGAGCGTGGCCACATCCATGCATTGATCGGCCCGAACGGTGCCGGCAAGACCACCTGCTTCAATCTGCTGACCAAATTCCTGGTGCCGACCACCGGCACCATCCTGTTCAACGGCCGCGACATCACCGCCGCGGCGCCGGCCGACATCG
>JBAUJK010000068.1:0-8700 GCA_049683695.1 Burkholderiaceae bacterium | reverse complement strand
ACCACGTCGGCGATGGACGTCCGTGGCGCCCAGGCCTACCAGGCGGCGCGTGCCGGCGCCGAGTGGGGCATGTACCGGGTGTTGCGGATTACGCCGGCATCCTGCGCCGCCACCGCGGCGTTGAGCGACGTGCCGGGCTTTGCGGTGACGGTGGAATGTGCGACGTCGGGGCCATACACGGAAGGCGTGACGCCGGTCACCGTGTACCGCATCACGTCGACTGCGCGTTCCGGCACGGTTGGCACGATCGGTTATGTGGAACGGCAGGTACAGGTGACGGTGAGCCGGTGATGGGGAGTATTTTTGAAAATAGCCGCTGCTTACCTGAAATTGGCGTGGAATTAGACATACTCTGCGGGAGTATAAATCTGTGATGGATAACGGCAAAGCCAAAGCCATGAGGGAGAGGGTGTCGTGAGCCGCGCGCTGCCGTCGCTCGCCGCCCGTGCCTGGCGTCAGGCATGGCTGGCCGGTCTGCTGCTGCTCGCCAGCCTGTTCTGGCTGGGCGATGCCGCAGCGCTGACGGCGACCCAGAGTCCATCATCCTGCATCAGCACCGGTACTGGACAGGCATGGAGCAACCCCAACAATGCCAGGAGCAGCGACAACAGCTACGCCACCGTATCGCTGGATGGCACTGTCAGCCGCTATCTATGGTGCAGCGGATACGGCTTTTCGATTCCGACCGGTTCGGTAATCAACGGCATCACCGTCAACGTCGAACGCAAAGTGAACCGGACCGACCGCGGCGGTGCTCGGGACGAATCGGTGCGGGTAGTCAAGAACGGCACGGTAGTGGGTAATGATCGCGCTAGCGGCAGCTTTTACACCACCAGCGACGTGGTCGCACCACACGGTGGTGCCAGTGATCTGTGGGGAGTGAGCTGGACGGCAGCCGAAATCAATGCCGGTACTTTCGGCGCCGCATTTACCGCCACCAACCCCGATTCGGCAGGCAATTCGGTTACGGTATCAGTCGATCACATCCAGGTCGTCGTCGATTACACGCCGCCGCTATTGGTGACCAGCATCAACCGCGCCAGCGCCGATCCGACTGCCAACGGCGCCACCGTCAGCTGGACTGTCACCTTCAGCGGCACCGCCTTTAACGTCGCCACTGCCGATTTCGCGCTGGCGGAAACCGATGACCTGAGCGGGTCGAGCATCACCGGCATCAGCGGCAGCGGCGCTACCCGCACCGTCACCGCCAAGGTCGGTGGCAGCGGCTCGGGTACGCTGGGCCTGAACCTCGTGGATCGGGGCACGATTACGGACACCAACGGCAACCCGCTGGGTGGAGTTGGCCAGAGCGGCAGCGGCGGCTTTACCGGTGCCATTTATACGATTCCAAGACCGTTCTGCTCGCCGCCAACCGGTACCGGCGTGCCGGGCAACCTTTCCTGCGTCTGCGATCAGTTTGTCCGTGCCTCGCTCAATCCGTCCACCATCTTCGGCGCCAACTGGATTTCTTCCACCAGCGACGACACCGGCATCGTGCCGCGCATCGTCAGTTCCGGCCGCCTGCGTCTAACCGACAACACTGGCAACAATGCCAAGGCGGCGACCGTGCCGGGCATCTTCCCGGCCGCAGGCAACTATATTTCGGTCGAGTTCCAGCTCTATGCCTACAACGGCAGCGGTGCCGACGGCGTCGCGGTGACCCTGTCGGACTATGCGGTGCCGGCGGTGCCGGGCGCTTTCGGCGGCTCTCTCGGCTATGCGCAGAAGACCGGTACCGACTGCGGCAAGGCAGGCGGCTGCCCTGGTTTCGCCGGCGGCTGGATTGGCGTCGCCCTCGATGAATTCGGCAATTATTCGAACCCGACCGAAGGCCGCATCGGCGGTCCGGGCGCAATCCCGCAATCGATCGGCGTGCGCGGTTCCGGCAGCGCCGCCACCGGCTACAACTGGATCGGCGGCAGGACCGGTGTATCGCCGAACATCGACAGCCGTACCTCGACTTCCGCTGCGCCGGGCCATGGTTATCAGGTGATCGTCGATGCCCGCAACTACAGCCCGTCCAACCGGGTCGCGTCGGTGCAGGTCAACCGCGATACCGGCAGCGGCTACGTCAATCAGGTCAACATACCGAACGTGTACGCGGTCAGCGGCGCACAGGCGGCGGTACCCGACAACTGGCAGATTTCGTTCACCGGATCGACAGGCGGCTCGACCAATATCCACGAGATCGGCAGCGTGCGCATCTGCGCGCAGACCGTCTATCCGCCCGGCGGCGGCAGTGCCAACGACTTCAATGCCATCGACGAAGGCTATGGCAACGCCTCCGTTTCGCCTTACGTCGCGGTACAGAATTACCTGAGCGGCCACATCTACACCAAGCTGATGGGCGTGCCGTTCCAGCTGAACGTGGCGGCGCTGAAGGATAACCAGATCCAGACTCTGTACGTTACCTCCGGCAGCAAGGACGTGACGGTGAAACTGGTGGACAACAGCGATGGCGTCTGCGTGCTGGACGATACCCAGGCCAACTACTGCAGCAGCGCCTGCAAGGCCAAGCCGGCGGTGGCCGGCGGCAGCCAGACGATGAAATTCGTTTCCACCGACAAGGGCCAGAAGCGTTCCGCCGACTTCACCATCAATAGCGCCTACCGCCACCTGGTGGCGATCATAGGCGATAGCACCACCACCGCCTGCTCTACCGACGGCTTCTCGGTGCGGCCAACCGGCATTGCGTCGCTGGTGTCGTCGAACGCGACCAATACCGGCAACAGCGGTACACCGATCTTGAAGGCCGGCAGCGACAGGTTCGCACTGACCGCGACCATTCCTGGCGTCACCGGTTCGGCCAATGGCTACACCGGCGTGCCGAAGGTCGACAGCAAGGCGATCAAGCCGCGCACCCCCGCCGTCAAGATCGGCAACCTGCTCGGAACCTTTGCCGCCGCCACGTCGGCGACACCGAACTCGACCGCCAGCGGCAGCATGTTTACCTATAGTGAAGTCGGCGCGATCACGCTGCCAGGCTATGACCCGAACAGCAATGCCACCGCGCTGCGCGGCGTCTACGATGGCGTCGCCAGCGTTTCCGAATGCGCGACGCCGGCCCAATGCGACGTGTTGCGGGCCGCCAGCTGGACCGGCATCGACAGCGTCAGCGCCAAGGGCGACTGTGTACCGGATAGCTACGCCAATACCCGGAATGGCGAGGGCAAGTACGGCTGCAACTTCGGTCTGGTAACGGATGCCAGCTTCGGCCGCTTCGTGCCGAGCTATTTCGAACTGACCGGCGCCACGCTCTCCAACCGCGCCGATCTCGCCTGCAGTCCGGCCTCGACCTTCACCTACATGGACGAGCCGCTCAAGGCCAGATTCACTCTGACGGCGAAAAACGCCGGTGGCGTCGTCACCGAAAACTACGCCGGCCAGCTGGCCAAGCTGGACTTGAGTGCCCCCGCCAATTTCTACCTCGGCGCGCTGGACGGCGCCGCCGGCGGGGCGGCGTTGAGCAGCAGGCTGCAAACCCTGTCCAGCGCCGGTGTCTGGGCGGCCGGCGTGGCGGCCGACGTCGCGCTGGATTTCCTGTTCCAGCGCCTGCAAAGTCCGGCCAAGACCGACGGTCCCTATGCGGCCAAGTTCGGCATCGCGCCGGTCGATGGCGACGGCATTGCGTTGCTGCCTACCGCTTACGACCTCGACATCGATACGCCGACCGGCAACGATCACAAGCAGATTGGCCAGAGCGCGATCCGCTTTGGCCGGCTGAAATTGTCGAACGCCTTCGGCCATGACCAGCTGGACCTGCCGATTCCGCTGGAAGCGCAGTTCTGGAACGGCGTTGCCTTCATCACCAATACCGACGACAGCTGCTCGCCGCTGACCAATGCCAACCTCGTGCTCGGCTCCTACGTTGGCGGTCTGAACGCGACCAACATGGGCGCCAGCCACCTGTCCGGTGTCGGTACGCTGAACGGGGGCCGCGGTGCACTGAAGATGTCCAAGCCGTCGCCGGCGGCGACCGGCAGCGTCGATCTGGCGATCAAGCTGGCTGGCACGACCGCCGGTGACGACCAATCCTGCCCGTCCAAGGTGGTGAACCCGGTCCAGCCGACCGGCGCCGGCCTGGCCTATCTGCAGAGCCAGTGGTGCGGCAGCAATTTCGCGCGCGATCCGCGTGCGCGCGTGCGCTTCGGCGCCTACAAGAATCCGACTGAAATGATTTACCTGCGGGAGAACTATTGATGCGGGGGATCCGCGTCGATTCCGAACCTTGACGATGTCCGAGAAAAAACCAGCATGTGCGCCGAAATTTCCACCCATCTTCCGACTCTGGCCCAAGGGAGGGGAAACTGCGCTCTTGCGCTTTTCGGTGTGGATCGCGCTTCTGCTGTCTTTCCTGTTTTCAACCATGGCGACGGCAGCGACCTATAACTTCGACGGTAGCTCGAACGTGACCGGCTGCACGCGCACCGGCACCAGTTATACCTGCGCGTCCAATCCGGCGACCCAGGGGAATGATGCCATCGTGATCGGTGATGCGGTTTCGGTGACGGTGAATTCCTCGATTTCCCTTTCCTATAACCAGGGCCTGACCATGAGCGGCACGGCGAAGCTGACCGCCAACGGCAACCTGAGCATCGCGGATGTTCGCCCGGCCAATCTGCAGATTACTGGGGGGACTCTGTACGCGAACGGCGGATCTTTCGCCATGGGCAGCCAGAGCCAGACCATCACCTGCGAGATCGTTTCCAGCGGGGCGGC
The DNA here is from genome assembly GCA_049683695.1 of Burkholderiaceae bacterium. Taxonomy (GTDB): domain Bacteria; phylum Pseudomonadota; class Gammaproteobacteria; order Burkholderiales; family Burkholderiaceae_D; genus DATJCV01. Next base: position 3,981 of record JBAUJK010000068.1, on the reverse strand, counting down.
CACCATCGGCACCGGCACCACCGTGGTCTTGAATGGCAGCATCAATGCCGGCGGTGCCGTGACCCTCGGCTCGAACACGACCGTGAACGGCGATATCGCCGGTACAACGGTTACTTTGAGTTCAGCGAATGCCCATGTGGTCGGCAACGTGAATGCCGGTAATTCGGTAACGATTGGCTCGGGCTGCGACGTGACCGGAAATGTGACGGCTCCGGCCATCACGTTGCGCGCAGCCAGCGCCAGGATCAAGGGGACGGCGACTACCGGCAACCTGTTGTCGGAATGGGGTACCTGCGTTTATGCGCTTTCCTGCAGCCAGGGCGGAACTGCCTGTGTGGCCCGGTCCTCATGGAAGCCATGGCCGATCTGCGATGACGCTCCGCCGGTTCCGAGCGGACCGGGTGGCTTCAACGCTTACGAAACCGCCACTCCAGCCGGTGCGCTGACCGGTGTCATCCAGACCAAGGTTGCCGGAGCGCCGTTCAGCCTGGATCTGATCGCGCTCGACCCCGCCAAGGCTGCCATCCTGACCAGCTTCACCGGTGCCGTCAAAGTGGAACTGCTGGACGCCAGCGGTGGCGGAGGGCTCGATGCAAACGGCTGCAACGCGAGCTGGCCGGTGATCCAGACGCTGGCGGCGAACCCGGTTTTCGCGGCGGCCGACCGGGGCCGCAAGACAGTGTCGCTGCAAGCCGACGATGCCTGGCGCAACGTCGCCGTGCGCGTCACTTATCCGGCCACCGGCGCGGCGAGCGCGATCGGATGTTCCAGCGATCGTTTCGCGATTCGTCCGGTGGCGTTCGACGTCGCCGCCAGCGACGCGGACTGGCAGACAGCCGGAACCGGCCGCCTGCTGAACAACGCCACGACTGGCGGCAACCTCATCCACAAGGCTGGACAGCCATTTACGATCACCGCCATCGCAAGGAGCGGCAGCGGCGCCGTTACCAGCAGATATTCCGGCAGTCCGACCGCGAGTGTGCAGGCGTGCCTGCCGGCGGGTTGCGTCGCGGGCACCGTGAGCACGGCTGGATGGAGCGGTTCCGGGACGGTTGTCGCGACCGCGAAATACAGCGAAGCGGGCATATTCCAGCTGATGCTGCAGGATACCGGGTTCGCCGCGGTCGACGCCGCCGATACGCCGGCCACCTGCGCCGGCCGCTACGTATGTTCGGCGCCGGTGCCGGTGGGCCGCTTCGTACCGGATCATTTCGACCTGTCGGCCGCGATGCTGACCGACCGTGCCGATCTCTCGTGCACTACGGTTTCGCCGTTCACCTACATGGACGAGCCGCTGCGGGCCGATTTCACGCTGTCCGCGAAAAATGCCGACGGCGTCGTGACCCGCAACTATCACGGCGAGCTGGCGAAGCTGGACCTGGACCTGCCGGCAGCATTGAATCTCGGTGCGGCGAGCGTGGCGACGGGCGGCGCCATTACGCGACGCAGCGAACGGCTGGCGTCCCAGACCAGCGGCGGCGACTGGGTCAACGGCGTGGCAAACGCCACGATGGGCTTCCGGTTCGCGCGCGACGCCGAACCCGATGGTCCGTTCACGGTTCGCTTCGGCGTTGCGCCGCAGGACGAGGATGGCGTGATCCTGTCTGCGTACGACATGGATATCGATTCGCCGTCGCCGGCGCCAGACCACGTACGGATCGGCGAAACCTCGATCCGTTTCGGCCGTTTGAAATTGTCGAACGCCTTCGGCAGCGAACGGCTGGATTTGCCGGTGCCGGTCGAAGCGCAGTACTGGAACGGCCTCGCATTCATCACCAATGCCGCCGACGATTGCACGACCCTCAGCACCGACCATGTGGCAGTGGCGGGCGCGATAGCGCCGAGCCAGCTTGCGGGGCTAGGCACGCTGAACCAGGGAAAGACCAGCCTGATCCTGAAGCAACCATTGACCGCCGGTGGCGGCGCCGATCTTGCGATCCGGCTGGCCGGCGGCGCGGCGGCCGATCGTTCCTGTCCGTCTTCGCTTGGCAGCATCGGAGATGGCGCCGCGCTGGAATACCTGGGCGGCCGCTGGTGCGGCGCCGACCACGACCGCGATCCGCGCGCGCGCGTGGGTTTCGGGATCTACAAGAATGCGGGAGAAACGATCTACTTGCGCGAGATGTATTGAGCCGGTGGCGGCATCGCGCAATGCCATCAACGACACCGCCGGAACGAATTGACAGCGATAGACGAATCCCCTAACTTCGGGCGACATTTTGAGGTAGCGAACGGCATGGCCTTATTCGGGAAAAACAGGAAACTGGACGGCTGGCTGGCGATCAGCCCGCAGCCGGACGGCGTGCGCGCGGCGTGCGTGCGACGCATCGAGGGGGCGCCGCCGAAGGTGGAGCGGGCGGCCTTCTATCCATTGGCGAAGGCGTCGGCCGAGTCCGTGCTGGAGCGGTTGGCGAAGGACCTGGATGCCGCCCGCCGCGACTGCACCACGCTGCTGGCGGCGGACGAATACCAGCTGCTGCTGGTGGATGCGCCGACCGTGCCGCCGGACGAACTGAAGGCGGCGATCCGCTGGCGCGTCAAGGACATGCTCGATTTCCACGTCGGCGACGCCACCATCGACGTGCTGGACGTGCCGCCCGAAAAGGATGCGCCGGCGCGCAATCATTCGATGTACGTGGTGGCCGCACGCAACCAGTTGCTGGCGCAGCGCCAGGAACTGTTCGGCGCGGCGAAGATCCCGCTGTCGGTGATCGACGTGCCGGAGATGGCACAGCGCAACGTCGCAGCGCTACTGGAGCCGCCCGGACGCGGGCTGGCGCTGCTGTCGTTCGGTATCGACGGTGGCCTGTTGACCGTCACCTATGGCGGCGAACTCTATCTGTCGCGCCGTATCGACGTGCGCCGCGAGCAGCTGGCCGATACGCAGCAGCGCGAAGCCTGCCTGGAGCGGATCACGCTGGAACTGCAGCGCTCGCTCGATCACTGCGATCGCCAGTACCACTTCATCACGCTGGCCAAGCTGGTGCTGGCGCCGCTGGCGGAGGCCGGTCCCCAACTGCTCGACTACCTCGCCGCCAACCTGTACCTGCCGGTGGAAGCGCTCGACCTGTCCGGCCTGTTCGACCTGTCGGCTGTGGAAGAACTGCGGCGTACCGAACAGCAGGAGCGCTATTTCCTGACGCTTGGCGCGGCGCTGCGGCATGAGGAGAAATCGTTGTGAGTCAGCAGATCAATCTTTTCAATCCGATCCTGCTGCGGCAGAAGAAGTATTTTTCGGCGGCCACGATGGCGCAGGCGCTGGGGCTGATCGTGCTCGGCGCGCTGCTGGTCGCTCTGTACGTGGGCTACCGTTCGACCGGACTGCGCGCCGAAGCGGACAAGACCAGTGCGCAACTGATGCAGGCGCAGGCGCAGCAGGCGCGCATCAACGCCGAATTCGGCGCGCGCCAGCCCGATCCGCAACTGGCGGCGGAGCTGCAGAAGGCGGGCGCCGATGTCAAGGCACTGCAGCAGGTGTTCGACATTCTGCAGACCGGAGAAATCGGCAACACGGCGGGCTATTCGGAATACCTGCGCGCGTTTGCGCGCCAGGCCGCCGACGGCCTGTGGCTGACCGGGCTCACGATCCACGGCGCCGGCAATGAAATGGCGCTGCAGGGCGGCACGCTGCGGCCGGAGCTGGTGCCGGCCTATATCGGACGCCTGACGCGCGAGCCGGTGATGCGCGGCAAATCGTTCGCGATGCTGGAAATGCGGCAGCCGCCGGCGGAACCGGCGGAAGGAGAGAACGGCGCTTCGTCCGCTTCGCGCCACATCGAATTTCGGCTGCAATCGGCCGGCCTGGCCGGCAGCGCGGCCGATACCGCGGGAGCCAAGGGAAAATGAAACCATACTGGCAAAAGCTGTCGACCCGGATCGATGCGATGAGCCTGCGCGAGCGGGTGTTGATCTTCCTGATGGCGGCGGTGATCCTGCTGGTGCTGCTGAACCTGCTGCTGCTCGATCCGCAGTTCTCGCGCC
>JBAUJK010000067.1:0-2714 GCA_049683695.1 Burkholderiaceae bacterium | reverse complement strand
CGCCGTCACCGCGCGCGGCGCCGGCTTGAACAGCTGCAGCGCCCAGTACGCCAGCGACACGCACAGCGCGACGAACAGCACGAAACTCGCCAGCAGCGACCAGCGCCTCATTGCCGCGCCTCCATCGGCCACTGATTTATACTCCGCATAGTATTTTCAAAATCGCAGGCGCAACGCCCGAGATAAGCCGTTTTCAAGGCATACTCCCTTTATCGTACCAGCTGGTTGATTTCGATGATCGGCATCAGCACCGCCAGCACGATCAGCAGCACCACCACGCCCATCGCCAGGATCAGCGCCGGCTCCAGCAGGCCGGCGATCGTCAGCGCGCGCCGCTCCAGGTCCTGCTCCTGCGCGTTGGAGGCGCGTTCCAGCATCGCCGGCAGCTCGCCGGTGACTTCGCCGGCACGGATCATATGGATCAGCATCGGCGGGAAATGCTTGTGCTTCGACAACGCGCGCGCCAGCCCGACGCCTTCGCGCACGCTGGTGGTGGCGTCCTCGACCTGCTCGCGCATCGCGACGTTGGTCAGCGTGTCGCGGCTGGTCTGCAACGCGCGCAGGATCGGCACGCCGGAGCCGGTGGTGATCGCCAGCGTGCTGGCGAAGCGCGCGGTGTTCAGGCTGCGCTCGAACTTGCCGTACAGCGGCGCGTCCAGTAGCCACGCGTGCCAGCGCAGCTTGATCGCCGGATTCTTCAGCAGCCGGCGCCAGAACCAGAACAGCGCGACCAGGGCCAGTGCCACCATCCAGCCATAGCTGCGCACGAAATCCGAGATCGCCAGCATCATCACCGTCAGGAACGGCAGCTTCTGCTTGGTATTGGCGAACACCGACACGATCTGCGGCACCACGTAGGTCAACAGGAAGATCACGATCGCGAACGCCACCACCGTGACGATGGCCGGATAGGTAAAGGCCAGCTTGACCTTCTGCACCAGCGCATTGCGCCGCTCGATGTAGTCGGCCAGGCGCGACAGCACGCGCGCCAGCTGGCCGATCTGCTCGCCGGACGACACCAGCGCCCGGTAGATGTCGGCGAAGTCGCGCGGATGCTGCGCCAGCGCCGCCGACAGCGACTGCCCGGCCATCACCTCGGAACGGATTGACGCGATCAGGTCGCGCAGATACGGCCGCTCGGCCTGCTCCAACAGCGCCGAGAACGCCTGCTCCAGCGGCAGGCTGGCTTCCAGCAGGCTGGCCAGCTGGCGCGTGAACAGCGCCAGCTCGGTGGTCGACAGGTGACTGCGCAGCGCGCGGCCGGCGCCGGCCGCGGCCTCGGTGGCGATCTGGTCGACTGCGATCGGCACCAGTCCCTGGCCGCGCAGGTCGGCGCGCGCCGCGCGCGCGCTGTCGGCAATGACCACGCCCATACGGCTGGCGCCGGCGGCGTCCACGGCTTCGTAACGGAATGCAGGCACGGCGGAGAGCTATCTTTCGAATCGGACCAGGCGGCGCATCGCGGCTAGTCCTTGGTCACGCGCAACAGTTCGGCGCGGGTCGTGGTGCCGTCGGCCAGCCAGCGCTCGCCATCCTCGCGCATAGTGAGCATGCCGTCGTGCTGGGCAGCAGCGCGAATCTCGGCCTCCGACGCCTGCTGGTGGATCTGGGCGCGGATCTGGTCGGTGGTCAGGAGCAGTTCATAGACACCGACCCGGCCCTGGTAGCCGGTCTGACCGCACTGGTCGCAGCCGACCGCGTGCCATTCGGCGCCGTCGTGGCGCTTGCAGTGCGGGCAGAGCTTGCGCACCAGCCGCTGCGCCACCACGCCCAACAGCGACGACGACAACAGGAACGGCTCGATTCCCATGTCCAGGAGGCGCGTGACCGCCGCCGGCGCATCGTTGGTGTGCAGGGTCGCCAGCACCAGGTGGCCGGTCAGCGACGCCTGCACCGCGATCTGCGCGGTTTCGAGGTCGCGGATTTCGCCGATCATGATCACGTCCGGATCCTGCCGCAGGATCGCGCGCAGCGCCTTGGCGAAGGTCATGTCGATCTTCGGGTTGACCTGGGTCTGGCCGACGCCGGCGACTTCGTATTCGATCGGGTCTTCCACCGTCAGGATGTTGGTGGTCGACGAATTCAGCCGCGACAGTACCGCATACAGCGTGGTGGTCTTGCCGGAGCCGGTCGGCCCGGTCACCAGCACGATGCCGTGCGGCTGCGCGATCAGGTGGTCGAACTTGTCCTGCACCTCGGCGCTCATGCCGAGATGGTTCAGGTCGAGGCGGCCGGCCTCCTTGTCGAGGAGACGCAGCACCGCGCGCTCGCCATGCCCGGTCGGCAGCGTCGACACGCGCACGTCGAGCGGCTTGCCGCCGACGCGCAAGGTGATGCGGCCATCCTGCGGCAGCCGCTTTTCGGCGATGTCCAGCTGCGCCATGATCTTGATGCGCGAAATCAGCGATGCGTGGATGCCCTTCTTTGGCCGCACGACGTCGCGCAGCGTGCCGTCGATGCGGAAACGCACGATCGAGATCTGTTCGAACGGCTCGATGTGGATGTCGGAGGCGCCTTCGCGCAGCGCCTGCGTCAGCAGCGCATTGATCATCCGGATCACCGGCGCGTCGTCGGCCGATTCCAGCAGGTCCTCGACCGCCGGCATGTCCTGCATCAGCTTGGCCAGATCGAGGTCGGATTCGTACTCGTCGATCACCTGGGCGGCGTCACCGCCGGAGCCGGTCGGCCCGGTCACCAGCACGATGCCGTGCGGC
>JBAUJK010000066.1:0-9036 GCA_049683695.1 Burkholderiaceae bacterium | reverse complement strand
GGTCCAGCGCGCGCCGTACCTTGTAGGCGAATTCCAGTTCCTCCGAGTGGTTCATAAGACAATTCCTTTGGCTTTCAGCGCCCGCGCCAGCGCGTGCGTGGCACGCGAGCAGTGCGTTTTCACACTGCCTTCGGAACATCCCATGGCAGCGGCGGTTTCGGCAATATCCAGTTCCTGCCAATAACGCATCAGGAAGGCTTCCCGTTGACGGCCCGGCAGCTTTTGCACTTCGGCTTCGATCAGCGCCAGCACCTGTTCGCGCTCGACCTGATCGGCACCGGGACCGGCGGCCGGGGTGTCTTCCGGCACATAGGTTTCCAGCAGATCGCTCCCCTCGTCGTCGTCCTCGCCGCCGCGGCCGAAGCCGGAAAACAGCGAAACCCAGAAGTTGCGTACCTTTTCACGACGGAAGTAGTCGCGAATCGTATTTTGCAGGATGCGCTGGAACAGCAGCGGCAATTCCGCCGCCGGCCGGTCGCCATAGCTGGCAGCCAGCTTCATCATCGCATCCTGCACCACGTCGAGCGCCGATTCCTCCTTGCGCACCGCATACAGCGCCTGCTTGAAGGCGCGGCGCTCGACTTCTTCGAGGAAGGCGGAAAGCTCGTGGTCAGTGGCCATGCAGGGCGGTCGGTTTCTGGCGTTGCGGAAAAGCGGGGATCAGGCCGTCGAATCTCGCCGGGGCTGGCGCACGCTGTGCCGGATGCTAGCAAAAACACGCACTTCATGTCCGATATTCCCCATAATCGTCGCCTTTCCACCGGGCAAAAGGGAATTTGCTTGACCAAAATGCTGCAACGCATTACCGTAGCATGCGCCCCGAAACCCCGGGACGACCCTCTTGCCTTGCGCTTTCGACCCATCCCGCCGAAGTCGCCAGGCGCGCTTCATTTGAAAGCTGTTTGCTCTAACCCACGTCAAAAGCGTGAGAAATCCGTAACGCTGCCGCAGCACATCCGGCTTGAAAAGTTGCATCCAGCGCAATGTCGGTACCGCGCCTATGGGCGCGCGACGAGATCGCGTCACTGCACGGGCAGGAAAGCCGAAGCACTGCCGCCGCGTCCGGTTTCGCCAGGAGAGAGCATCCGATCAATTTCCAATGGACCTTGAAAGGACTTGTAGCATGTCTGCACCCATCACCGGCGCCGAGATCGTCGTGCGCTGCCTGGCCGAGGAGGGCGTCGAACACGTGTTCGGCTATCCCGGCGGCGCCGTTCTGTATATCTACGACGCCATCTTCAATCAAGACAAATTCCAGCACATCCTGGTACGGCACGAGCAGGCCGCGATCCATGCGGCGGACGCCTATTCGCGCAGCTCGCAGAAGGTCGGCGTCGCGCTGGTGACTTCCGGCCCCGGCGTGACCAATGCCGTCACCGGCCTGTCGACCGCCTACATGGACTCGATTCCGATGGTGGTCATCTCCGGCCAGGTGCCGTCCAACGCCATCGGCCAGGACGCCTTCCAGGAATGCGACACGGTCGGCATCACGCGCCCGGTGGTCAAGCACAACTTCCTGGTTAAGGACGTGCGCGACCTGGCGCTGACGATGAAAAAGGCGTTCTACATCGCCACCAGCGGTCGCCCAGGCCCGGTGCTGGTCGACATTCCGAAGGACATCAGCATGCACAAGTGCGTGTTCGAGTATCCGAAGGAGCTCGAAATGCGCTCGTACAAGCCGGCCGAAAAGGGCCACGCCGGCCAGATCCGCAAGGCGGTGCAACTGCTGCTGCAGGCCGAGCGGCCGATGATCTATACCGGCGGCGGCGTGATCCTGGCGAACGCGGCGCCGGAACTGAACCGGCTGGTCGACAAGCTCGGCTTTCCGTGCACCAACACACTGATGGGGCTGGGCGGCTACCGTGCCTCCAGCGACAAGTTCGTCGGTATGCCCGGCATGCATGGCACCTATGAAGCCAACATGGCGATGCAGCACTGCGACGTGCTAATCGCGATCGGCGCCCGCTTCGACGACCGTGTGATCGGCAATCCGAAGCATTTCGCCACGCGCGCGCGCAAGATCATCCACGTCGACATTGACCCGTCGTCGATCTCCAAGCGGGTCAAGGTCGACATTCCGATCGTCGGCAACCTGAAGGACGTGCTGCAGGAGTTGCTGGCGCAGCTGGACGCGGCCGAAGCCAAGCCGGCGGCACCGGCGCTGGCCGACTGGTGGCGCCAGATCAACGAATGGCGCGGCCGCGAATGCCTGAAATACGCGACCTCGGACAAGGACATCAAGCCGCAGTCGATCGTCGAAAAGGTCTGGCAGATCACCAACGGCGATGCCTTCATCACTTCCGACGTCGGTCAGCACCAGATGTGGGCGGCCCAGTATTACCGCTTCGACAAGCCGCGCCGCTGGATCAATTCCGGCGGCCTCGGCACGATGGGCGTCGGCCTGCCGTACGCGATGGGTGTGCAGATGGCCAATCCGGATGCGACGGTCGCCTGCATCACCGGCGAAGGTTCGATCCAGATGTGCATCCAGGAACTGGCGACCTGCAAGCAATACCATTTGACGCCGAAGATCATCATGCTGAACAACCGCTACCTCGGGATGGTGCGGCAATGGCAGCAGATCGACTACGGTTCGCGCTATTCGGAGTCCTACATGGATTCGCTGCCGGACTTCACCAAGCTGGTGGAAGCCTACGGCCACGTCGGCATGCTGATCGACAAGCCGGCCGACGTTGACGGCGCGCTGAAGGAAGCATTCGCGATGAAGGATCGGCTGGTCTTCATGAACTTCATCACCGATCAGACCGAAAATGTCTGGCCGATGGTCAAGGCCGGCCAGGGGCTGACCGAAATGCTGCTCGGCTCGGAGGATCTGTAATCATGCGACACATCGTTTCCGTACTGCTGGAAAATGAAGCGGGCGCCCTGTCGCGCGTGGTCGGGCTGTTTTCGGCGCGCGGCTACAACATCGAAACCCTGACCGTGGCGCCGACCGAGGATCCGACGCTGTCGCGCATGACGGTGGTGACTTCCGGTTCCGACGACATCATCGAGCAGATCACCAAGCATCTGAACCGCCTGATCGAAGTGGTGAAGGTGGTCGATCTGACCGAGGGTGCGCATATCGAGCGCGAACTGATGATGATCAAGGTGCGCGCGGTCGGCAAAGAGCGCGAGGAAATGAAGCGTACCGCTGACATTTTCCGGGGCCGCATCATCGACGTTACCGAAAAGACCTACACCATTGAACTCACCGGCAACAAGAGCAAGCTGGACGCGTTCATCGATTCGATCGACCGCACTTCGATCCTGGAAACCGTCCGCACCGGCGGCTCGGGCATCGGCCGCGGCGAACGCATCCTGAAGATCTGACTGCGCTTTTATTCAACATTCCATTCAATAATCAATAGGAAGATCATGAAAGTTTTCTACGATAAAGACTGCGACCTGTCCCTGATCAAAGGCAAGCACGTCGCCATCATTGGCTACGGTTCGCAAGGCCACGCGCACGCGCAAAACCTGAACGATTCCGGTGTCAAGGTAACGGTTGGCTTGCGCAAGGGTGGCGCTTCCTGGGACAAGGCGAAGAACGCCGGCCTGAACGTGGCTGAAGTCAACGATGCGGTGAAGGCGGCCGACGTCATCATGATCCTGCTGCCGGACGAAAACATCGCCCAAGTCTACAGCGAAAACGTGGCGCCGCATGCGAAGGAAGGCGCGGTGCTCGCATTCGCGCACGGCTTCAACGTCCACTACGGCCAGGTTGTGCCGCGTGCCGACCTCGACGTCATCATGATCGCGCCGAAGGCCCCTGGCCATACCGTGCGCTCCACCTACACCCAGGGTGGCGGCGTGCCGCACCTGATCGCGGTCTACCAGGACAAGTCCGGCGTCGCGCGCGATATCGCGCTGTCGTACGCGATGGCCAACGGCGGCGGCCGTGCCGGCATCATCGAGACGAATTTCCGCGAAGAAACTGAGACGGACCTGTTCGGCGAACAGGCCGTGCTGTGCGGCGGTACCGTGGAACTGATCAAGGCCGGCTTCGAGACGCTGGTGGAAGCCGGCTATGCGCCGGAAATGGCGTACTTCGAATGCCTGCACGAGCTGAAGCTGATCGTCGACCTGATCTATGAAGGCGGCATCGCCAACATGAATTACTCGATCTCGAATAACGCCGAATACGGCGAATACGTGACCGGCCCGCGTATCGTCACCGACGACACCAGGAACGCCATGCGCCAGTGCCTGAAGGACATCCAGACCGGCGAATACGCGAAGAGCTTCATCCTCGAGAACAAGGCCGGCGCGCCGACCCTGAGCTCGCGCCGCCGCCTGACCTCCGAACACCAGATCGAACAGGTCGGTGAAAAGCTGCGCGCGATGATGCCCTGGATCAAGAAGAACAAGCTGGTCGATCAAAGCAAGAACTGATCAAGAACCAATTCCATAACGGCAACTCCAATTGTTGTTGCCTGGAATTGTCGTGTTGTAAGTGGATGGGGCGTCACTGCGTGTCGCCCCATTTTTTCTTGGAGAATGCCCATGTTTAGAATCGGAACCCTGTTGTTGCTGACGGCGCTGACCGGCACCGGTATCAATGCGGCGCTGGCGCAAACCGCAGCCACGCCCTCGACCGGCGGCACGCTGGTGATCGTGCCTGCATCCGGGGAAGTCACATTGCCCAACGACCAGGCGCAGGCCACCTTCGTGATCGAGGAACAGAACAAGGACAAAGCGGCCGCCGCCTCGGCGGTCAACCGGAAAATGAAGCAGGGCACCGAGCTGATCCGCCAGGCCGATCCGCGCGCGACGTTGAAGACGCGCGGCTATTACACCTACCCGGTATATGCGGACGAGCAGCTGCGCGCGCCGAACGCCAAGGCGCGACAGGTGGTCGGCTGGCGCGCCGGCCAGTACCTGGAGGTCACCACCCCCAGCCTCGACACGTTGCCGAAGACTGTGGCCGCCGCCCAATCTGTACTGGCGTTGAATGGCTTACAATTCGGCTTGTCCGACGCCACCCGGAAAAAGCTCGACCAGCAGCGCATCGACGCCGCCTATCGCAACCTGATGGAGCGAGTCGCAGCGATTGCCAAGGCGATGGGGCGCGAAGCGGGCGACGCCGTCGTCGATACCGTCGATTTCGAGGCTTCCGGCGCCTATGCGCCGGCCGACGTGGCACCCAAAATGATGCGGGCGGCGATGGCGAGCGAGGCGGCGCCGGTCGAGGAACCGAGTTTCGAACCCGGCGAGACCACGCTCTCGATGCGTTTGGTCGGCAAGGTCAAGTTCAAATGACAGGGACGCGCGCGGTCTGGCGCGCCGGCTTGCTGGTCGCCGCGCTGGCGCCGCTGGGTGCTTGTCACTCCGAGCCGCCGCCCGACTTGGCCGGTCGCCAGCGTGCCGCCTTGGAGCAATCGGGGCAACTCGGCCGGCAGATGCAGCAACAGCTCGACACCCGCATGCAGGCGGCGGAGCCGGCGGAAAGATGAACCGCGGGCGCGTCACCGCCGAAAATGTTTCATGCAATGATTTTTCAGCGTGGATTGCGACGCTTTCCAGGTCGCGTTCCCAATAACAACCCGGAGCATCGTTGAACAACTATCCTCATCCTCTCATCGCGCGCGAAGGCTGGCCGTTTCTCGGCATCGCGCTGGCACTCGCGCTGATCGTCACGCTGCTGGCGCCGATCTGGTCGATTCCGTTCTGGATCATCGCCGTTTTCGTGCTGCAATTCTTTCGCGATCCGGCTCGTACCATTCCGCAGACGCCCGGCGTCGTGCTGTCGCCGGCGGACGGACGCATCGTCGTGGTGGAAAAGGCGCACGATCCGTATGCGGAACGCGAGGCCCTGAAAATCAGCGTGTTCATGAACGTCTTCAATGTCCATTCGAACCGGGCTCCGGTCGATGGCCGGATAGAATCGGCGCGCTATTTCCCCGGCAAGTTCGTCAATGCCGACCTTGACAAGGCGTCGATCGAAAACGAGCGCAACGCGCTGGTGATCGCGGCACCGAACGGGCACACCGTCACCTGCGTGCAGGTCGCCGGCCTGATCGCACGCCGCATTCTTTGCTATGTGAAACCCGGCGAGCAGCTGGCGCGCGGCCAGCGCTACGGCTTCATCCGCTTCGGCTCGCGCGTCGACGTCTATCTGCCGCTGTCGGCGACGCCGAAGGTCGCGGTCGGCGACAAGGTGTCCGCCACCGAAACCATCCTCGCCGCCTTCTGACCCGGCGACGCGCCGCATACTGACAGGATTCCGCATGGTTACCTTCAATCGTCGCAAGGCAAAGGGCAAGACCGGTTCGCTGCTGAAGCTGCGCCGGGGAAGTCAGCGGCCGTCGCCGCCGGCGGAATTCGACCAACCCGGTACCGGCAAGCCCTTGTTACGGCGGCGCGGAGTTTACCTGCTGCCGAACGCGTTCACGACGGCGGCGCTGTTCTGCGGCTTCTACGCGATCGTGATGGCGATGAACCTGAAGTTCGATCACGCGTCGATTGCGATCTTCGCAGCGATGGTGCTCGACAGCCTGGACGGCCGGGTGGCGCGCCTGACCAATACCCAGAGCGAGTTCGGCGCCCAGTACGACAGCCTGTCGGACATGGTGTCGTTCGGTGCGGCGCCGGCGCTGGTGGTCTACGAATGGTCGCTGCGCGGCCTGGGCAAGATGGGCTGGCTGGCGGCGTTCGTCTATTGTGCCGGCGCCGCGCTGCGGCTGGCGCGCTTCAACACCAACATCACGGTAGTCGACAAGCGCTATTTCCAGGGCTTGCCGAGTCCGGCGGCGGCGGCGCTGGTCGCCGGGCTGGTATGGCTGATGGACGACCTGCGCTTCGCCGGTGCCGATCTCGACTGGCTGTCGTGGGGCGTGACGGTGTACGCCGGCCTGACGATGGTCACCAACGTGCCGTTCTACAGCTTCAAGGACATCAATTTCCGCCAGCCGGTGCCGTTCATCGTCGCCTTCCTGATGGTGCTGGTGCTGGTGGCGATTTCGGGCGATCCGCCGAAGGTGTTGTTCGGCCTGTTCGTGCTGTACGGCCTGTCGGGCTACGTGGTGTATTTCTGGCGCTGGTTCAAGGGCAAGCCGGTCAGCATCGTGCAGACCGAAATCGAAAGCGCGGACGACGGCGATTCGCATTGAGCGCGAGCCCGGAAAATCTCAATCTGGGCAGGGTGGTTGCGCTTTCGGCGAATTGCGCCTATAGTTTTTGAATGTTTTGCCACACGCACATTGTGATTCCCGCTTCCGGCGGCCTGATTCCAGGCCTGCTATCGATTTGCCTACTGCGCTAACGCGCAAACATCCCTTCTCCCACAATTCGCGCTGTTTTCCGTCCATGCCGTCGGCAGGGACAGGCGAAAAAGTATCCGGAATCCCGATTCTGTCTTTTCAAGGAGCATCAAATGGCTGCACATCCCGCTGACAAGCTCATCATTTTCGACACCACGCTGCGCGATGGCGAACAGTCGCCGGGGGCGTCGATGACCAAGGAAGAAAAGGTCCGGATCGCCAAGCAGCTGGAGCGCCTGAAGGTGGACGTGATCGAAGCCGGCTTCGCCGCCGCTTCCGATGGCGATTTCGACGCAATCCGCACCATTGCTGGTCTGGTCAAGGATTCGACCATCTGTTCGCTGTCGCGCGCCAACGACCGCGACATCTCGCGCGCGGCCGAAGCGCTGCGCGGCGCGCAAAACGCGCGCATCCACACCTTCATCGCCACCTCGGCGCTGCACATGGAAAAGAAGCTGCGAATGACGCCGGAACAGGTGCTGGAGCAGGCCCGGTTGGCGGTGCGCTTTGCGCGCAACCTGGTCGCCGACGTCGAGTTCAGCCCGGAAGACGGTTACCGCAGCGACGTCGACTTCCTGTGCCGCGTGCTGGAGGCGGTGATCGATGAAGGCGCGACCACCATCAACGTGCCGGACACCGTTGGCTATGCGGTTCCCGAGCTGTACGGTAATTTCATCAAGAACCTGCGCGAGCGGGTACCGAACAGCGACAAGGCGATCTGGTCGGTGCATTGCCACAACGATCTCGGCATGGCGGTCGCCAACTCGCTGGCCGGCGTCAAGATCGGCGGCGCGCGCCAGGTGGAGTGCACGATTAACGGCCTCGGTGAACGGGCCGGTAATTGCTCTTTGGAAGAAGTCGTGATGGCGGTGAAAACCCGCCGGGACTATTTCAACCTGCAGCTCGGCATCGACACCCAGCACATCCTGGCGGCCAGCCGCATGGTCAGCCAGACCACCGGTTTCGTGGTGCAGCCGAACAAGGCAGTGGTCGGCGCCAATGCGTTCGCGCATGCGTCCGGCATCCACCAGGATGGCGTGCTGAAGGCGCGCGACACCTACGAAATCATGCGTGCCGAGGACGTCGGCTGGAGCGCCAACAAGCTCGTGCTGGGCAAGCTGTCGGGCCGCAACGCCTTCAAGCAGCGGCTGGAAGAGCTTGGCATCGGCCTCGATTCGGAGGCCGAGGTCAACGCAGCATTCGCGCGCTTCAAGCAACTGGCGGACCACAAGGCCGAAATCTTCGACGAGGACATCGTGGCGCTGGTGTCGGATGAAATCCAGTCGAGCGAAAACGAGTATTACCGCTTCGTTTCCCTGTCCCAGCATTCAGAAACCGGCGAACGCCCGCGCGCGCGCGTGGTGTTTTCGGTCAACGGCAAGGAATCGAACTGCGACGGGGAAGGCAACGGTCCCGTGGATGCGATCGTCAACGCGATCGAGGCCAAGGTGCAAAGCGGCGCCGAGCTGCTGCTGTTTTCCGTCAACTCGATCACCACCGGGACACAATCCCAGGGTGAAGTGACGATGCGCCTGTCAAAAGCTGGGCGCATCGTCAATGGCGTCGGCGCCGACCTCGACATCGTGGTGGCGTCGGCCAAGGCTTATCTGTCGGCATTGAACAAGCTGCAACCGGCCGCGGAGAAATTGAACCCACAACTGTAAGCGGATGCGGCTGGCGCCAGATTCGCGCTTCACAAAAACGAAAACGGCTGCGTCGCCATGACGCAGCCGTTTTTTTGCCGGCGCCTGCCGGGTCTACCTGCGGGCCTTAC
>JBAUJK010000065.1:0-14463 GCA_049683695.1 Burkholderiaceae bacterium | reverse complement strand
CTGTATGGCATGCGCGGCGGCGTGCTGCCGGCGGCAACCGCGGCTGCGCCAAAAACGTCCGGCGCAAACGCCGACACCGGCTGGCGGGCGCTCGCCGACCGCCTCGCGTTCGGCGCCAGCCGGCCGTTCGGGCTGGCGCTGGTCCTGCACGACTTCTGGCATGAGCGGCGCTATCTGGCCGAACTGGCAGCGCACAGCGCGCGCTTCACCTTCGGCGCCCGGCGCGAAGCGGCAGCGGCGCCGGCACAGGTGATGGTGCTGGTGATCGGCGAATCGTCACGCCACGATCGCTGGAGCCTGAACGGCTACCCGCGCGACACCACGCCGCTGCTGCGGCGGCAGCCGAACCTGGTCAGCCTGTCCGACCTGATCACGCCGGTGTCGGCGACCCGGCTGTCGGTGCCGCTGATGCTGTCGCGCAAGCCGGCGATGCAGAGCCTGCAAGCGGACTTCGCCGAAAAATCGGCGCTCTCCGCTTACCGCGAGGCCGGCTTCAAGACCTGGTGGCTGTCGAACCAGATGTCGTTTGGCAAGTTCGACACGCCGGTCTCGGTGTACGCGAACGAAGCCGACGTCGTCCGCTTCCTGAACCGCGGCGACGCCCGCGACAGTACCAGCCACGACGAGGTGCTGCTGCCGGCGCTGGCGCGCGCGCTGGCCGATCCGGCGCCGCACAAGCTGATCGTGCTGCATACGCTCGGCAGCCACTGGAACTACAGCCGCCGCTATCCCGCCTCCTACGGCCGCTGGCAGCCGTCCTTGTCCGGCATCGCTCAGCCGGCGGTCACCGATCCGGCGCTGAAGACGGCGCTGAACAACAGCTACGACAACACGATCCTGTACACCGACTGGCTGCTGGCGCAGGTGATCGGCCAGCTGGCGGCGACGCGCCTGCCGGCGGCGATGATCTACGTGTCCGACCATGGCCAGACGCTGTACGACGGCAGCTGCAAGCTGGCCTTCCACGGCCACAATACGCAGTACGAATTCCACGTGCCGGCACTGGTCTGGCATTCGGACGCCTGGGGCGCCGCCTATCCGGCCAAGCTGGAGCAGCTGCGGCGCCACCGCGACGCGCCGCTGTCGACCGAAAACGTATTCCATTCGCTGCTCGACGCCGCCGCCATCCGCTATCCGGACGAGCGGCTGGAGTGGAGCATCTTCAGCGCGCAGTGGCGTCCGCACCGGCGCTATGTCGACAGCTATGGCTGGGCCGACTACGACCACGCGCGGCTGCGCGGCGACTGCCGCGAAGTGATCGACCGCGGCACACCGCTGGCGCGGCGGCGCTGAAAGGGCGGCCGGCAGCCGGAGGCGCGGCCCTCGGGCGTTAGGGAGTATGCAGCCAAGTCAGCCGATTCACGCGCGGCATTCGATGACACCCTAGGGAGTATCCAGGCATCGTCGGCGCGACAGCCGGGCTCCGCACTATCATCAGCCACATTTCACGGGAGTATATGCAAAATCTGACCAAAGCACGCCCGATATAGACGGCATATGCAGGGAGTATTTTCCCCACCACTGCTGCCATGGAGAGTGCGCAGGCGATGCGCCCTACCCACACCCGCCAAGTGGCAGGCTCGAAAAAAAAACGGCGCCGGACTTTCCGGCGCCGTTCGCTACGGCGGTTGCGACCGCTCGGGATTACGTCAGGATGCTTCGCCGTCCGGCGAGGAGCCCAGCGTTTCCGAATGCACTTCCGCTTCGGCCGCCTGTGCCTGCCGCTCGGCCTCCAGCAGCGCGGCGCGCTCTTCGGCTTCCCACGCATCCTTTTCCTTGCGCGCGCGGTGGAAGGCGAGGCCAGTGCCGGCCGGGATCAGGCGGCCGACGATGACGTTTTCCTTCAGGCCGCGCAGGCCATCCTTCTTGCCCATGATGGCCGCTTCGGTCAGCACGCGCGTGGTTTCCTGGAACGACGCCGCCGAGATGAACGAGTCGGTCGACAGCGAGGCCTTGGTGATGCCCAGCAGGACGTTCTCGTAGGTCGCCGGAATCTTGCCCTCGGCGATCACGCGGTCGTTCTCGTCCAGCAGTTCGGATCGCTCGACCTGCTCGCCGGTGATGTAGTTGGCGTCGCCCGGATCGACCACCTGCACGCGGCGCAGCATCTGACGCACGATCACTTCGATGTGCTTGTCGTTGATCTTCACGCCCTGCAGCCGGTAGACGTCCTGCACCTCGTCGACGATGTAGCGCGCCAGCGCCTCGATTCCCAGCAGGCGCAGGATGTCCTGCGGATCAGCCGGGCCGTCGACGATCATTTCGCCCTTGTTCACCACCTGGCCGTCGTGCACCAGCACCTGCTTGTCCTTGGTGATCAGGAACTCGTGCTTCTGGCCGTCCATGTCGGTGATTTCCAGGCGCTGCTTGCCCTTGGTCTCCTTGCCGAACGCGACCGTGCCGGTGACTTCCGCCAGCATGCCGGCGTCCTTCGGCGAACGCGCCTCGAACAGCTCCGCCACGCGCGGCAGACCGCCGGTGATGTCGCGGGTCTTTTGCGATTCGGTCGGGATGCGCGCCAGCACTTCGCCGGCGGTGACTTGCTGACCGTCCTTGACGGTGATCAGCGCGCCGACCTGGAAGCCGATCGTCACCGAATGCTCGGTGCCGGCGATCTTCACTTCCTCGCCCTGCTCGTTCAGCAGCTTGACCTGCGGCCGCATCGATTTCGATGCACTGCGGCGCTTGGCGTCGATCACGACCAGCGTCGACAGGCCGGTCACTTCATCGACCTGGCGCGCCACGGTCACGCCTTCCTCGACGTTTTCGAAGCGCACGGTGCCGGCGTACTCGGTGATCACCGGGCGCGTCAGCGGATCCCAGGTGGCCAGCGTGGTGCCGGCCTTGATCGCCAGGCCGTCCTTGACGATCAGCGTGGCGCCATACGGCACCTTGTGGCGCTCGCGCTCGCGGCCGTGGTCGTCGGTGATCAGCACTTCGCCGGAACGCGAAATGACGATCTGCTCGCCCTTGCCGTTGGTCAGGTAGCGCATCGTCGCCGAGAAGCGGGCGGTGCCGTTCGACTTCGCTTCGACGCCGGAAGCGACCGCCGCGCGCGACGCCGCGCCGCCGATGTGGAAGGTCCGCATCGTCAGCTGCGTGCCCGGTTCGCCGATCGACTGCGCCGCCACCACGCCGACCGCTTCGCCGGCATTGACCAGCGTGCCGCGGCCGAGGTCGCGGCCGTAGCACTTGGCGCACAGGCCGTAGCGCGTGTCGCAGGTCAGCGGCGTGCGCACCTTCACCTCGTCGACGCCGATGCGCTCGATTTCCTCGACCGCGTCTTCATCCAGCAGCGTGCCGGCCTCGAACGCGGTTTCCTGCGTTTCCGGATTGACGATGTCGACCGCGGCGACGCGGCCGAGAATGCGGTCGCGCAGCGCCTCGATCACTTCACCGCCTTCGACCAGCGCCTTCATCGAGGCGCCGTTGGTGGTGCCGCAATCGTCCTCGGTCACCACCAGGTCCTGCGTGACGTCGACCAGGCGGCGCGTCAGATAGCCGGAGTTGGCGGTCTTCAGCGCGGTGTCGGCCAGACCCTTGCGGGCGCCGTGGGTCGAGATGAAGTACTGCAGCACGTTCAGGCCTTCGCGGAAGTTCGCGGTAATCGGCGTTTCGATGATCGAGCCGTCCGGCTTGGCCATCAGGCCGCGCATGCCGGCCAGCTGGCGGATCTGCGCGGCCGAGCCGCGGGCGCCGGAGTCGGCCATCATGTAGATCGCGTTGAACGATTCCTGCATGGTCTTGCTGCCGTCGCGCTTGGTAACTTCCTCGACCTTCAGCTGCTCCATCATCGCCTTGCCGACTTCGTCGCCGGTCTTGCCCCAGATGTCGACCACCTTGTTGTAGCGTTCGCCGGCGGTCACCAGGCCCGATGCGTACTGCTGCTCGATCTGCTTGACTTCGTGCTCGGCGGCGGCGATCAGCTTGGCCTTCTGCGGCGGCACCAGCATGTCGTCGACGCAGATCGAGATGCCGGCGCGGGTCGCCAGCCGGAAGCCGGACTGCATCAGCTTGTCGGCGAACACGACGGTGGCGCGCAGGCCGCACTTGCGGAACGAGATGTTGATCAGCTTCGAGATTTCCTTCTTCTTCAGCGCCTTGTTCAGCACCGAGAACGGCAGCCCCTTCGGCAGGATTTCCGACAGGATCGCGCGGCCGACCGTGGTTTCATAGCGGTTGACGGCTTTCACGAATTCGCCCGGCGCGTCGCCCTTCAGGTACTCGGTGATGCGTACCGTGATCCGGGTCGACAGCTCGACTTCCTTGTTGTCGTAGGCGCGGATCACTTCCGACACGTCCGGGAACATCATGCCTTCGCCCTTGGCATTGATCGCCTCGCGGGTCGCGTAGTACAGGCCCAGCACGATATCCTGCGACGGCACGATCGACGGTTCGCCGTTGGACGGGAACAGGATGTTGTTGGACGCCAGCATCAGCGTGCGCGCTTCCATCTGCGCCTCGATCGACAGCGGCACGTGGACCGCCATCTGGTCGCCGTCGAAGTCGGCGTTGAACGCCGCGCACACCAGCGGATGCAGCTGGATCGCCTTGCCTTCGATCAGGACCGGCTCGAACGCCTGGATGCCGAGGCGGTGCAGCGTCGGCGCCCGGTTCAGCATCACCGGATGTTCGCGAATCACTTCTTCCAGAATGTCCCACACCACCGGCTCCTGGATCTCGACCAGCTTCTTGGCGGCCTTGATCGTGGTCGCCAGGCCCATCAGTTCCAGCTTGTTGAAGATGAACGGCTTGAACAGCTCCAGCGCCATCAGCTTCGGCAGGCCGCACTGATGCAGTTTCAATTGCGGACCGACCACGATCACCGAGCGGCCGGAATAGTCGACGCGCTTGCCCAGCAGGTTCTGGCGGAAGCGGCCGCCCTTACCCTTGATCATTTCGGCCAGCGACTTCAGCGGACGCTTGTTGGCGCCAGTCATCGCCTTGCCGCGGCGGCCGTTGTCGAGCAGCGAATCGACTGCCTCTTGCAGCATGCGCTTTTCGTTGCGCGTGATGATTTCCGGCGCGCGCAATTCCATCAGCCGCTTCAAGCGGTTGTTGCGGTTGATCACGCGGCGGTACAGGTCGTTCAGGTCGGAAGTGGCGAAGCGGCCGCCGTCCAGCGGCACCAGCGGGCGCAGTTCCGGCGGCAGCACCGGCAGCACTTCCATGATCATCCAGTCCGGCTTGATGCCGGAACGCTGGAACGCTTCCAGCACCTTCAGGCGCTTCGCGTACTTCTTGATCTTGGCTTCCGACTTCGATTCCTTCAACTCGGTGCGCAGCGTTTCCGCTTCGCGGTCGATGTCGATCGAGCGCAGCAGTTCGCGGATGCCCTCGGCTCCCATGTAGGCGGTGAATTCGTCGCCGTATTCCTCGTACTTGGCGGCGTAGTCGTCTTCCGACATGATCTGGCACTTCTTCAGCGGCGTCATGCCGGGATCGGTGACGACGTAGGCTTCGAAGTACAGCACGCGCTCGATGTCGCGCAGCGTCATGTCGAGCACCATGCCCAGACGCGACGGCAGCGACTTCAGGAACCAGATATGCGCGGTCGGCGAGGCCAGTTCGATGTGGCCCATGCGTTCGCGCCGCACCTTGGCCAGCGTGACTTCGACGCCGCACTTTTCGCAGATGACGCCGCGGTGCTTCAGGCGCTTGTACTTGCCGCACAGGCACTCGTAGTCCTTGATCGGGCCGAAGATCTTGGCGCAGAACAGGCCGTCACGCTCCGGCTTGAAGGTGCGGTAGTTGATGGTTTCCGGCTTCTTGACTTCGCCGTAGGACCACGAACGGATTTTTTCCGGCGACGCGAGGCCGATCTTGATCGCGTCGAACTGTTCGTTTTGCTGAACTTGCTTGAATAGATCGAGCAGTGCTTTCATTTCTATCACTCCAATGTGGCGTGAATGACACCTGGCAGCGTGGGATCGGCGAACCGCTTCTACCCTGTTCGTATCGCCGGGAGAGCCCTGCGCCATCGTGTGGCGAGAGTTCCGGCGCTACCGGGAGCGGTTACCGCACCCCGCGCTGCCGAATACCGTTTGCCCGCCAGCCTGCCGACGGGCCCCTGCTGCCTTAGTCCCTCTCGAGATCGATATCGATGCCGAGCGAGCGGATTTCCTTCACCAGCACGTTGAAGGACTCCGGCATGCCGGCGTCGATCACGTGGTCGCCCTTGACCAGGTTTTCGTACACCTTGGTACGGCCGTTGACGTCGTCCGACTTCACGGTCAGCATTTCCTGCAGCACGTAGGAAGCACCGTAGGCTTCCAGCGCCCACACTTCCATCTCACCGAAGCGCTGGCCGCCGAACTGCGCCTTGCCGCCCAGCGGCTGCTGGGTCACCAGCGAGTACGGGCCGGTCGAGCGCGCGTGCATCTTGTCGTCGACCAGGTGATGCAGCTTCAGGAAGTGCATGTAGCCGACCGTGACCGGGCGCTCGAAGGCTTCGCCGGTGCGGCCGTCGTACATCGTCACCTGGTTCTTCGACGGGGTCATGCCGAGCTGCTTGGCGATCGGGTCCGGATAGGCCAGATCCAGCATGTGGCGGATTTCTTCCTCGTCGGCGCCATCGAACACCGGCGTCGCGAACGGCACACCCTGCTTCAGGTTGCTGGCCAGTTCCAGTACTTCCTCGTCGTTCAGGTCATCCACCTCTTCCGACTTGCCGGATTCGTTGTAGATCGTCTTCAGGAACTTGCGCAGCTCGGCCGCCTTGGCTTGCGCCTTCAGCATTTCACCGATACGCAGGCCGAGACCCTTGGCAGCCCAGCCGAGGTGGACTTCCAGCACCTGACCGACGTTCATGCGCGACGGCACGCCGAGCGGGTTCAGCACGATGTCGGCCGGAGTGCCGTCCGCCATGTACGGCATGTCCTCGACCGGCAGGATGCGCGACACCACGCCCTTGTTGCCGTGACGGCCGGCCATCTTGTCGCCCGGCTGCAGGCGGCGCTTGACGGCCAGGTAGACCTTGACCATCTTCTGCACGCCCGGCGGCAGTTCGTCGCCCTGCGTCAGCTTCTTGCGCTTTTCCTCGAACGCCAGGTCGAACTGGTGGCGCTTCTCGGCGATCGATTCCTTGATCGCTTCCAGCGCGCCGGCGATGGCGTCGTCCGCCGGCCGGATGTCGAACCAGTGGTAGCGGTCCAGATCGGCCAGGTATTCCTTGGTGATCTTGCTGCCCTTGGCCAGCCGCTTCGGACCGCCGTTGACGACCTTGCCGATCAGCATCTTTTCCAGACGCTGGAAGGCGTCGCCCTCGACGATGCGCAGCTGGTCGTTCAGGTCCAGCCGATAGCGCTTCAGCTCGTCATCGATGATTTGCTGGGCGCGCTTGTCGCGCTGGATGCCTTCGCGGGTGAACACCTGGACATCAATCACGGTGCCGACCATGCCGGACGGCACGCGCAGCGAGGTGTCCTTCACGTCGGATGCCTTTTCGCCGAAGATCGCGCGCAGCAGCTTTTCCTCCGGCGTCAACTGGGTTTCGCCCTTCGGCGTCACCTTACCGACCAGCGTGTCGCCGGCCTCGACTTCGGCACCGATGTAGACGATGCCCGACTCGTCCAGGCGCGCCAGCTGGTTTTCCGCCAGGTTGGAGATGTCACGCGTGATTTCTTCCGCGCCCAGCTTGGTGTCGCGTGCGACCACCGACAATTCCTCGATGTGGATCGAGGTATAGCGGTCGTCGGCTACCACCTTCTCGGAGATCAGGATCGAATCCTCGAAGTTGTAGCCGTTCCAGGGCATGAACGCGACCAGCATGTTCTGGCCCAGCGCCAGTTCGCCCAGGTCGGTCGACGCACCGTCGGCGATCACGTCGCCGCGGGCGACGCGGTCGCCGACCTGCACGATCGGCCGCTGGTTGATGTTGGTGTTCTGGTTGGAACGGGTGTACTTGATCAGGTTGTAGATATCGACGCCGACTTCGCCCGCCGCCGCTTCGTCGTCATTTACGCGAATCACCACGCGGCCGGCGTCGATGTAATCGACCACGCCGCCGCGCAACGCCTGCACCGTGGTGCCGGAGTCGACCGCCACCGTGCGTTCGATGCCGGTACCGACCAGCGCCTTTTCCGGCCGCAGGCAGGGCACTGCCTGGCGCTGCATGTTGGCGCCCATCAATGCGCGGTTGGCGTCATCGTGCTCGAGGAACGGAATCAGCGACGCCGCCACCGAAACCACCTGCCCCGGCGCCACGTCCATGTACTGGACGCGTTCCGGCGACACCAAGATGGTTTCGCCGGCTTCACGCGCCGATACCAGCTCGTCCGACAGCGTACCGTTCTTGTCGATGGTGGCGTTGGCCTGGGCGATGATGTAGCGGCCTTCCTCGATCGCCGACAGGTAATCGATCTGGTCGGTCACCTTGCTGTTTTCGACCTTGCGATACGGCGTTTCCAGGAAGCCGTACTCGTTCAGGCGCGCATACAGCGCCAGCGAGTTGATCAGGCCGATGTTCGGACCTTCCGGCGTTTCGATCGGGCACACGCGGCCGTAGTGGGTCGGGTGCACGTCGCGCACTTCGAAGCCGGCGCGCTCGCGCGTCAGGCCGCCCGGGCCGAGTGCCGAGACGCGGCGCTTGTGCGTGATTTCCGACAGCGGATTGGTCTGGTCCATGAACTGCGACAACTGCGAGGAACCGAAGAATTCGCGGATCGCGGCCGAGATCGGCTTCGAATTGATCAGGTCGTGCGGCATCAGGTTGTCCGCCTCGGCCTGGCCGAGGCGCTCCTTGACCGCGCGCTCGACGCGCACCAGGCCGGCGCGGAACTGGTTTTCCGCCAGTTCGCCGACGCAGCGCACGCGGCGGTTGCCCAAGTGGTCGATGTCGTCGACCTCGCCGCGGCCATTGCGCAGTTCGACCAGGATCTTGATCACGGCCAGCACGTCTTCGTCCGACAGCGTCATCGGCCCGGTCAGTTCGTCGCGCCCGACGCGGCGGTTGAACTTCATGCGGCCGACCGCCGACAGGTCGTAGCGCTCGGCGTTGTAGAACAGGCCGTTGAACAAGGCTTCGACCGATTCTTCGGTCGGCGGTTCGCCCGGACGCATCATGCGGTAAATCGCGACCCGTGCCGCCGTCTGGTCGGCGGTATCGTCGGTGCGCAGGGTTTGCGAAATGTACGCACCCTGGTCCAGGTCGTTGGTGTACAGCGTCTGGATTTCGGCGATCTCGGCTTCGCGCAGGCGCGCCAGCAGTTCCTCGGTCAGTTCGTCGTTGGCGTTGGCCACCACTTCGCCGGTATCCGGATTGACGATGTTCTTGGCCAGCACGCGGCCCAGCAGGTAGTCTTCCGGCACGGAAATCTTCTTGATGCCGGCGGCGTCGATGTCGCGCACGTGCTTGGCGTTGATGCGCTTGTCCTTGGCCACCAGCACCTTGCCGCTCTTGTCGGTGATGTCGAAGCGCGCGACTTCGCCGCGCAGACGTTCGGCGACGAACTCCATCTCCGCACCTTCCGCGTGCAGCGTGAAGTTGTCGAACACGAAGAAGTTGGCCAGGATCTGCTCGACCGTCATGCCGATCGCCTTCAGCAGGATCGTCACGGGCATCTTGCGGCGACGGTCGACGCGGAAGAACAGGATGTCCTTCGGATCGAATTCGAAGTCGAGCCAGGAGCCACGATACGGAATGATGCGCGCCGAGAACAGCAGCTTGCCGGACGAATGGGTCTTGCCGCGGTCATGTTCGAAGAACACGCCCGGCGACCGGTGCAGCTGGGAAACGATGACGCGCTCGGTGCCGTTGATCACGAACGAACCGGTGGTCGTCATCAGCGGCAGTTCGCCCATGTAGACTTCCTGCTCCTTCATTTCCTTGACCACCGGCTTGGTCGGCGATTCCTTGTCGAGGATCACCAGACGCACCTTGGCGCGCAGCGGCGACGCGTAGGTCAGGCCGCGCTGCTGGCACTCCTTGACGTCGAACGGCGGCGTGCCAAGCACGTAGGACAGAAATTCGAGACGCGCAAAACCATTGTGCGAGACGATCGGGAAAATCGACGTGAACGCCGACTGCAGGCCTTCGTTCTTGCGTTCCGACGGCGCCTTGTCCTGCTGCAGGAAGCTCAGATAGGAGTCGAGCTGGGTGGCCAACAGAAACGGAACCTGATGAACGTTGGCACGCTTCGCAAAGGATTTGCGAATGCGCTTTTTCTCGGTGAATGAGTATTGCATGGACACTCCGTGAGTGACTGGAAGGATGGAGGATTCAGGCTTCGGCAAGGACCACGGGGCGCCGGGCGGCGACGGATCCGGAAAACCTCAAGTCTCGACCCTTTCTAAGGGAATGGCGGACTGTTCGCAAAACCGGACAGCCGACCGGAAAAGCAGTGAATACGAGCAAACAACGGAAACGACAAAGGAGTCAAAGCCGAACCTGGTGTTTCACAGGCTCCGCACTTTGACTCCGGCAGTGCAATTCGCCGCAGCGAAGCAGAAATTACTTCAGTTCAGCCTTCGCGCCAGCTTCTTCCAGCTTTTTCTTGGCGGCTTCGGCATCGGCCTTGGCCACGCCTTCCTTGACCGGCTTCGGTGCGCCGTCGACCAGGTCCTTGGCTTCCTTCAGACCGAGGCCGGTGATTTCACGAACCGCCTTGATCACGCCGACCTTGTTGGCGCCGACTTCGGCCAGCACCACGGTGAATTCGGTCTGCTCTTCAGCCGCAGCAGCTGCGCCGCCGCCGGCACCGGCCGGACCGGCGACAGCCATCGCCGCAGCCGAAACGCCGAACTTTTCTTCGAACGCCTTGACCAGGTCGTTCAGGTCCATTACCGACATCGCACCTACGGCTTCCAGAATGTCGTCTTTGCTGATTGCCATTTAAAACTCCTGACTTGTGGGAGAACGATAAGGCCGTGCCTTACCTTTGCTCGATACAAAAATTGATGATGATCACATCTGATCGGTATTGACGCCTGCAGGCGCCCGAACCGGCGGCGAATGACTCGCCGTCCGGATTCAGGCCGTCGCTTCGGCCGTAGCCGGAGCGCCCGCTTCCTTCTGGGCTGCCAGCGCTGCCATTGCCCGGGCGAATCCGGAAACCGGAGCCTGCATCATGCCCAGCAGCTGGGCCAGCAGAACTTCACGGCTCGGAATGCTGGCCAGCGCGGCGACCGCCGCCTTGTCCAGCTGCTTGCCCGAGTAATTCCCCGCCTTGACAACCAGCTTGTCGTTGGTTTTGGCAAAGTCGCTGAGGACTTTTGCTGCCGCCACGGCATCGTCCGAGATCGAATAGATCAGCGGGCCGGTCATTTCGGAAGCGAGGTCGGCGAACGCAGTGCCGTCGACAGCGCGCCGTGCCAACGTGTTTTTCAACACGCGCAGGTACACGCCTTCGGCACGCGCTTTCGCGCGCAGTTGCGTCAAGTGACCAACCTGGATGCCACGATATTCGGCCACGACGATGGTCTGCGCAGTTGCGACTTTTGCGGAGACTTCGGCGACGACGGCCTTTTTGTCATTCAGATTGAGACTCAAGATCAACCTCCAAAAATAATGCTCGGCTACAACATGGCCGTGACGACCACTTGCCTCGCATCGGTTCGAACACGGCGTCCGAAGTTAGGAGTTCAGGTGCCGGCACGATGTCCTGTGCACAGCGTCGAGACCACAAAACTTGTTCGGGTACACCATCTGCGTTGGGTACCGGCAAATTACTTTGCCGGCGTTTTAACCCGTGCCTGTACGCTACCTGTGCGCACGAGCCCAACGGTCTTTGATTGCCTGGAACTTTCATCCCGCCGATCGGGAACAAGAAGCCGTGAAGCCTCTGTCCCGCGACCGGCTGGACGATCGCTCCAGCCCAAAGAATCGCCCCATGCCTGCCGCACAGGGACTTGAACCTTGCCAGGACGCAGCGGATGACCGCTGCGCCCTCATTACGTTTAAGTTAAGCGACCAGGCTGGCCTGATCGACCCGGATGCCGGCACCCATGGTGGACGACAGCGATACCTTGCGCAGATACACGCCCTTGCTGCTGGCCGGCTTGGCCTTGTTCAAGGCTTCGATCAGCGCCAGCAGATTGCTCTTCAGCTCGGCGTCGGAGAACGACTTGCGGCCGATGGTCGCATGGATGATACCGGCCTTGTCGGTACGGTACTGCACCTGCCCGGCCTTGGCGTTCTTGACCGCAGTCGCCACGTCCGGCGTCACGGTACCGACCTTCGGGTTCGGCATCATGCCGCGCGGACCGAGGATCTGACCCAAGGTACCGACGATGCGCATGGTGTCCGGCGAGGCGATCACGATGTCGAACGGCATGTCGCCGCCCTTGATGCGCTCGGCCAGATCTTCCATGCCGACGATATCGGCACCGGCCGCCTTGGCCTGCTCCGCCTTTTCGCCGGAGGCGAACACGGCGACGCGCACCGTCTTGCCGGTACCGGCCGGCAGCACGACGGAGCCGCGCACGACCTGATCCGACTTCTTGGCGTCGACGCCCAGCTGGACCGACACGTCGATCGATTCATTGAACTTGGCGGTGGCGCATTCCTTGATCAGGGCCACGGCATTGTCGAACGGATAGGTCTTGGTGCGATCGACCTTCGCCTTGATTGCTTTTACGCGCTTGGACAACTTGGCCATTACAAACCCTCCACCGTGATGCCAATGGAACGCGCGGAACCGGCAACGGTACGCACTGCCGCATCCATGTCGGCCGCCGTCAGATCCGGCATCTTCAGCTTGGCGATTTCTTCCGCCTGCGCGCGCGTCAGCGAACCGACCTTGTCGGTATGCGGCTTTGCCGAACCCTTTTGAATCGCCGCCGCCTTCTTGATCAGATAGGTCGCCGGCGGCGTCTTCATCACGAACGTGAACGACTTGTCCGCGAACGCAGTGATCACGACCGGAATCGGCATGCCGGCTTCCATACCCTGGGTCTGGGCATTGAAAGCCTTGCAGAATTCCATGATGTTCAGACCGCGCTGGCCGAGGGCCGGACCGATCGGAGGGGAGGGATTCGCTTTACCAGCCGGCACCTGCAGCTTGATAAAGCCAACGATTTTCTTTGCCATGATGGCTCCTGTGAGTGAGTATTAACGCCCGCTGGCTTGCGCTACTGGGGCTCCTCTTGCCGGATTTCAGAAACGACGCTCCGGATGGCGTCTACTGCAAAATTGATCGATGAAATCGCCGGTAAGCAACAGACAGGCGGACATTCGCGCCGGCCGCCTATACCTTTTCGACTTGCCCGAATTCCAGCTCGACCGGAGTGGCCCGGCCAAAAATCGTGACCGAAACGCGCACACGCGACTTTTCGTAATTGACTTCCTCGACGTTGCCATTGAAATCGGTAAACGGACCGTCCTTGATGCGGACCAGCTCACCCACTTCGTACAACACCTTCGGACGCGGCTTTTCGACGCCTTCCTGCATCTGCTGCATGATCTTTTCGACTTCATGCGGCGGGATCGGCGTCGGCTTGTTGGACTTGCCGCCGATGAAACCGGTAACCTTGCCGGTGTTCTTCACCAGGTGCCAGGTTTCATCGGTCATTTCCATCTCGACCAGTACATAGCCGGGAAAGAAGCGTCGTTCGGTGACCGCCTTCTGGCCATTGCGCACCTCGACCACTTCCTCGGTCGGCACCAGAATCTGGCCGAATTGCTCCTGCATGCCGGCGCGCTCGATACGCTCCTTCAGCGCACGCATCACGCTCTTTTCCATTCCGGAATAGGCATGCACCACGTACCAGCGTTTTTTGCCCGCGGCGCTCGCGCCCGGCACATCGCCTTGCGGGTTTTCACTCATTATCTCTTCCAGCCTAAAATCAGGTCGTAAAAAACGAACTCCAGCAGCTTGTCGGTGCCCCACAGGAAAATCGCCATCGCCAGCACGAAGGCAAAGACGACCGCGGTGACCTGCAGCGCATTCTTGCGCGTGGGCCACACCACCTTGCGGGTTTCACGGATGGATTCCCGGGCAAAATCGATGAAGCCGCGCCCCTGGCTCGAAGTCCAGGCCAGAATGACGGCGACCACCAGACCGGCGACCAGCACGCCGGCGCGCACCGCGCCCGATTTATTCGAAAGGAAATAAAAACCGACGACGCCCGCAACCGCAGCCAGAACCGCCAGCCCGATCTTGACCTTGTCGCCCGCGGTGCTGACGGTTTGTACGGAGTGATTGGACATACACTTTTACTTTCGGTGCCCGACACCTGAATCGGTGGCAGGGACGGAGGGCATCGAACCCCCAACCTTCGGTTTTGGAGACCGACGCTCTGCCAATTGAGCTACGTCCCTACGTTAACCTGTTTGAGCGCTACTGCAACACGGACAACGGCGACGCCGTGAGACGTCGCCGCTCCCGCGGATACTTCCAATTACTCGATAATCTTTGCCACCACGCCGGCGCCGACGGTACGGCCGCCTTCGCGGATGGCAAAGCGCAGGCCTTCTTCCATCGCGATCGGGTTGATCAGCTGCACCGTGATCGTGACGTTGTCGCC
>JBAUJK010000064.1:0-16627 GCA_049683695.1 Burkholderiaceae bacterium | reverse complement strand
TGGGTGCGCACCGACCTGTCGTGCACGCTGTTCCTGTCGGAGCCGGACGAATACGACGGCGGCGAACTGGTGATCGAGGACACCTTCGGCACGCAGTCGGTCAAGCTGGCCGCCGGCGACCTGATCCTGTATCCGTCGTCCTCCGTGCACCGGGTCGAGCCGGTCACGCGCGGCTGCCGGCTGGCTTCCTTTTTCTGGATCGAGAGCATGGTGCGCGACGACGACAAGCGGCGCCTGCTGTTCGACCTCGACATGGCGATCCTGACGCTGCGCGGCAGCGAAGGCGACACCGCACCGGTGATCAAACTGACCGGCTGCTACCACAACCTGCTGCGGATGTGGGCCGACACCTGAAGCGGCGCGGCCGGCGCCGCCCCGATCTGAAAGCGGCGGGACCATGGGTTATCATGCCGTCATGCCCCGGACCGGCGGCACTGCCGGCGCCGGCCGCTCCATCCACATGATCCGCGAGGCCCACATGCAAGGCGACCCCAGCATCATCAAGCTGCTCAACGCGCAGCTGACCAATGAACTGTCGGCGATCAACCAGTATTTCCTGCACGCCCGCATGTACAGCCACTGGGGACTGGAAAAGCTCGGCAAGAAGGAATACGACGAATCGATCGGCGAGATGAAGCACGCCGACAAGCTGATCAACCGCATCCTGATGCTGGGCGGCCTGCCCAACCTGCAGGCGCTGCACAAGCTGATGATCGGCGAATCGACGCCGGAAATGCTGGAGTGCGACCACAAGCTGGAGCTGATGTCGCAAAAGACCGTCAAGGACGGCATCGCCGCCTGCGAGGCGGCCGGCGACTACGTGTCGCGCGAGATTTTCCAGACCATCCTGGACGACACCGAAGAGCACATCGACTGGCTGGAAACCCAGATCGACCTGATCGGCAAGATCGGCCTGCAGAACTACCTGCAGAGCCAGATGGGATAGTGACCGCCCCGATGCTACTCGCGGCATAGGGGAGTATGCGTCGAGAATGACCGACTCGCGCCCGGCACAGGGCGTATATCATGGGAGTATATGAAAACGGGCGCCCGCGGCGAAATACCGCGGGCGCCCGTTGCATTTGCTACGCCAGCGTCAGCGCGGCGCCGTATCCTGGAACGACGGCCGCTCGGCCAGCTTGTCGGACAGCCGCGCCAGGTTCGGATACTCGCTGCGCCAGTCGATTTCCGGAAAGCGGAACGCCAGCCAGCCGAGCGCGCAGCCGACCGCGATGTCGGCCAGCGTGAAGTGATTGCCGGCGCAAAAGGGCGTATCGCCCAGGCCGCTGGCCATCGCCTTCAGTCCGGCCTGCACCTTGCCCTGCTGGCGCAGGATCCAGTCGGCGCTCTGCTGTTCGGCCGCGCGCTGACGTTCCAGCCGCACCAGCACCGCCGCATCCAGCACGCCGTCGGCCAGCGCTTCCCAGCACTTGACCGCCGCCCGTTCGCGGCTGCTGTTGGCCGGCAGCAGCTTGCCGACCGGCGTCAGCGTGTCCAGATATTCCGCGATCACCGACGAATCGAACATGGCGGCGCCGTCTTCCATCACCAGGCACGGCACCTTGCCGAGCGGGTTCGATTGCTGGACCGTGCTGTCGGCGGACCAGACGTCGTCCAGCACCAACTCGTAGTCGAGCTTCTTTTCCGCCATCACGATGCGGACCTTGCGGACGTAGGGGCTGGTAACAGAACCGATTAATTTCATACACGCTCGTAGTAAAAAGGCGGAGCCGATTATAGCATCGGCCACCCCCTGCTCCCGGCCGTCGCCGGCGCCCGCGCGCTGCCGTCCTGCGCCTTGCCGCGATGGTAGAATTGCCGCTCGCCGCCGGCCTCAGCGCCACCTCCGGCGCGGCGCCGCCGCCATGGTTAACGCGCGCCGCCGGCCCACTTTCCAGCTCATTGTCCCCGCCTGTCCATGACGTCTCTGACCACCCTCTCCGCCCTGTCCCCGCTCGACGGCCGCTACGCCGCCAAGACCGACCCGCTGCGCCCGCTGCTGTCCGAAGCCGGCTTCCTGCACCACCGTGTCAAGGTCGAGATCGCCTGGCTGCAGGCGCTGTCGGAAGCCGGCTTCGCCGAAATTCCGCCGTTCTCCAAGGAAGCCAGCGCCCGGCTGCAACAATTGTCGACGCGATTCACCGAAGCCGATGCGACGCAGATCAAACAGATCGAAGCGGTCACCAACCACGACGTCAAGGCGGTCGAATACTGGCTGAAGGAACAGGTCAAGGATTTCCCGGAACTGCTGCAGGCGTCCGAATTCATCCATTTCGCCTGCACCTCGGAAGACATCAACAACACCTCGCACGGCATGATGGTCAAGGCGGCGCGCGACGACGTGCTGCTGCCGGCGCTGGGCCGCATCATCGATGGGCTGGCGGCGCTGGCGCACCAGCATGCGGCGCAGCCGATGCTGTCGCGCACGCACGGCCAGACCGCCAGCCCGACCACGCTCGGCAAGGAAATCGCCAACGTCGTCGCGCGTCTGCGGCGGGCGGCAGCACGCATCGAAGCGGTCGAAATCCTCGGCAAGATGAATGGCGCGGTCGGCAACTACAACGCCCACCTGGCGGCCTACCCGGACTTCGACTGGCAAGCGTTTTCGAAAAACGTGGTCGAGCAGCGCCTCGGCCTCGTCTTCAACCCGTACACGATCCAGATCGAACCGCACGACTACCTGGCCGAACTGTTCGACGCCGTCGCGCGCGCCAACACCATCCTGCTCGACTTCAACCGCGACGTCTGGGGCTACATCTCGCTCGGCTATTTCAAGCAGCGTACCAAGGCGGGAGAAATCGGCTCGTCGACGATGCCGCACAAGGTCAATCCGATCGATTTCGAGAATTCCGAAGGCAACCTTGGCCTCGCCAACGCGGTACTGAAGCACATGGCCGAAAAGCTGCCAATC
The DNA here is from genome assembly GCA_049683695.1 of Burkholderiaceae bacterium. Classification (GTDB taxonomy): domain Bacteria; phylum Pseudomonadota; class Gammaproteobacteria; order Burkholderiales; family Burkholderiaceae_D; genus DATJCV01. The sequence goes on along the minus strand of JBAUJK010000064.1, from coordinate 13,716 downwards.
TCGCGCTGGCAGCGCGATCTGACCGACTCCACCGTGCTGCGCAACATCGGCGTCGCCTTCGGCTATGCGCTCTTGGCCTACGACAGCTGCCTGCGCGGCATCAACAAGCTGGAAGTCAATCCCGCGCGCCTGGCCGACGATCTGGACGCCAACTGGGAAGTGCTGGCCGAGCCGGTGCAAACCGTCATGCGCCGCTACGGTATCGAAAACCCCTACGAACAGCTGAAGGAACTGACGCGCGGCAAGGGCATTTCGAAGGAAGCCCTGCGCGACTTCATCCAGGGTCTCGCCATCCCGCAAGAAGCCAAGGAGCAATTGCTGGCGCTGACGCCGGCCGCCTACACCGGCCTCGCCGCCAAGCTCGCCCGCGATATCTAGACTATCGGGCCGATTCCGCTCCCCCCTTTTCTTTCCCCAGCCCGACCGGCCTTCCTCCTCCGCTTTGCGGGGGCGCGAAGGCCGCAGCTTTTTTCCGCCCGGGGCACTTGCGCAAGCAAAACGAAATGCTGCTATGATTTAGTCCTAACACGGACTAATTGCACAAAAGGAACTTTATGCTCCGCTTTACCAAGACAGCGATGCTCTTGCACTGGCTGGTCGCCGCGCTGATCGTGGCGGCCTTCATGCTGGGCACGGTCATGGTCGATATACCGGGCTTGACCCCGACCAAGCTGAAGTATTTTTCCTGGCATAAATGGCTCGGCGTGACGGCCCTGGCCCTGGTCGCGGTGCGGCTCTTGTGGCGCCTGACGCATGCGGCGCCGCCCTATCCGGCCGTCATGCCGGGCTGGCAAAAGGGTGCGGCCCATGCCTTGCACGGCTTGCTCTATCTGCTGATGTTCGCGATCCCGGTCTCGGGCTATTTCTACAGCCTGGCGGCCGGCGTGCCCGTCGTCTATCTCGGCGTGCTGCCGCTGCCGGTGCTGATGGATCCCAGTCCGGAATGGAAGGGCGTGCTCAAGCAAGTCCACTACGCTCTCAACATGACCTTGCTCGCCGCCTTCGCCCTGCATCTCGGCGCGGCGCTCAAGCATCACTTCATCGACAAGGATGGCGTGCTCAAGCGCATGCTGCCCTGATCTCTCATTTTCAAGCGAAAGGTTTTTCAACCATGCTCAGATTCTCTCCCGCGCGCTATGCCAAGCCGGCTGCCTTGGGCGCCGCCGTGCTGGCACTCTCGCTCGTCCTGCCTGCCCTCGCCACCGCGCTGAAAACCGACCCGGCGAAGAGCAGCGTGAGCGCGGTCTTCAAGCAGATTGGCGTACCGGTCGAGGCGAAGTTCAAGCGCTTCAACGCCCAGATAAGCTATGACAGCGCCAAGCCGGAAGTCGCCAAGGCCAGCGTCGAAATCGACATCCCCAGCTTCGACCTGGGCGACCCGGAATACAACAAGGAAGTGCTCAAGAAGGAATGGTTCAACGCCACCCAGTTCCCCAAGGCCAGTTTCGTGTCGAGCGCGCTGAAGCCGGGTGCCAACGGCAAGCTCGACGTCAGCGGCAAGCTCACCATCAAGGGCCAGACCGCCGACGTCAGCTTTCCGCTGACCGTGAAGAAGGAAGGCGCCAACCAGGTTTTCGAAGGCGCGCTGCCGATCAAGCGGCTCGCCTTCAACATCGGCGAAGGCGAATGGAAGGACACCAGCATGGTCGCCGATGAAGTCCTGATCAAGTTCCGCGTCGTCGCGGCGCAGTAACAGGCAGTTTTTTATCCACCTATCCACCCTCTCAACAAGGAATTGCACATGCAAATCAAACATCTCGTCGCCGCCGTGCTCGCGGTCGCCTCGGCCTCGGCCTTCGCCAATACCTACAACATCGATCCCAGCCACACCTACCCGAGCTTCGAAGCCGACCACATGGGCATCTCGTTCTGGCGCGGCAAGTTCACCAAGACCAGCGGCACCGTCACGCTCGACCGCGCCGCCAAGACCGGCGCCCTGGACATCACCATCGACGCCGACTCGCTGGACTTCGGCCATGCCAAGATGAACGAGCATGCCAAGAACAAGGATATGTTCCACGTCGAGAAATTCCCGACCATCACCTACAAGGGCAAGGCCATCAAGTTCGACGGCGACAAGCCGGTCGCGGTCGAAGGCGATCTCACCCTGCTCGGCGTGACCAAACCGGTGACGCTGGCGATCAACAAGTTCAAGTGCATCCAGCACCCGATGCTGAAGCGCGAAGTCTGCGGCGCCGACGCCACGGCCGAGTTCAAGCGCACCGATTTCGGCCTAAACTACGGCGTGCCGATGGGCTTCTCGCCGGACGTCAAGCTGGCGATCCAGGTCGAGGCGATCAAGGCGGATTGATGCCGGCGCGCGGACCGGTCCGCCTACGAACCATCCATGCCGAGCCGGTGCCCGAAGCACCGGCTTTTTTCTTTGCATCGAAACGGGGTAGGAGCCAATGAGAGAACGATACATGCGCAGCATCCGCCTGGTGGCAGAGTGCTACCACGCGTTCGAACGGATGTCGGGTGCGCACGTTCGCACACTCAATCTCACGCCGCCGCAGTTCGACATCATCGCCACGCTCGGCAACACGCCGGGCATGTCGTTCAAGGAACTGGGCGAAAAGACGCTCATCACCAAGGGTACGCTGACCGGCGTGATCGACCGCCTGGAAGCCAGGGGCCTGGTCAAGCGGACGCTCTGTCAGGAAGACCGGCGCAGCACCATCGTCATGCTCACCGTAGCGGGGGAAAACGAGTTCAAGCACATCTTTGCGCAGCACCTGCAGTACTGCAAGACACCCTTCCTCGACTACAGCGACGACGATTTTTCCGCTTTGGAGAGGGAGCTGACCAAGCTCAGGGCTTGCCTGGAAAAGGGCGCCGCCGGCGCAACATAGCCCGTAATTGCCGCCCTACCAAAAAAAGCCAGCATGCAAGCTGGTTTTTTTTGTTGTGGTTGACCTCTGTATCACACCAGCGCGTACGAGCACTTGAAGGAACCGACCCGCAGTAGGGGCATGTCGCAGCAGGCGCTACCCGAATTCATTGCTACACTGGCGATCCCGGACGAAGCCAGGCAGCAATTGCCGGCGCTGACGCCGGCCGCCCACACCGGCTGCGCCGCGCAGCCGGGGCGCATCCTCTGTTCGACCCACATCTGACAAAAAGGACTTCGCATGAAACGTATGGTACCCATCCTGGTCATTTCCACGCTGGCGGCATTTCCATTTGCCGCGCAGGCGCAATTCGCCAAGGCGGAAGACGCGGTCAAGTATCGGCAATCGGCGTTTTCCCTGATGGGTAACCATTTCGGCCGCATCGGCGCCGTCGTCAAGGGCGAAAAGCCGTACGACAAGGCGGCGGTCGAAGCCGACGTCGCGCTGGTCGAAGTGCTGGCCAAGCTGCCATGGCATGCATTCCCGGCCGGCTCCGACACCGCCAATTCCAAGGCCAAGCCGGAAATCTGGAAGGAGCAGGACAAGTTCCACGCCGGCGCCGACAAGTTGCAGGTCGAAGTCGGCAACCTGGCGACCGCCGCCAAGTCGGGCGATCTGGCCGCGATCAAAAAAGCCTTCGGCGCCACCGGCCAGAGCTGCAAGGCCTGCCACGACAACTTCCGCAACAAGTAAGCTGGACCACCGGCCTGCAAGCAAGGCCGGCACCTCGCCTTCCTCGGCAATGGTCATCCTGGGCCAAGGCCGATACGCCGCTCATGGCCCCGCACCCCTTCCGTCACCGAAGGGGTGTTTTTTGTCGCCGACCGTCCGGTATTCCTGTCCGGCAAACCGCGTGCCATCTCTCTTCGGCGGCTTCGATTTGCGCGCATACTGCGAATGACAGGCGGCGCCGGCAAGCCTGCGCGGCAGCTGTCCAGACCTGCCGGTGGCAGGAGCTCCGGCGGCATGCAGTGGAGGGCATTCATGGGCGTATCCACGGAAACAGATTCGCATATCTGGCCGAACCTGCCGTTCGAGGCCTGGAGCGACACCTGCGCAACCTTGCACCGATGGCTGCAGATCGTCGGCAAGATACGGCTGAGCCAGGCTCGCTGGCTCAATCACGGCTGGCATGTCGCCTTGTATGTCACGCCGAGCGGGCTCACCACCTCGTCGATACCGTATGGCGAGCGCATCTTCCAGATCGAGTTCGACTTCTTGCATCATCGGCTGGCACTGCAGACCAGCGATGGCGGCAGCACAGGGTTTGCGCTGGAACCGCAATCGGTGGCCCGGTTCTACGCGCGCCTGATGCAACAGATGGTTAGCCTCGGCCTGCAGGTAAGGATCGATCCGAAGCCCAACGAAATGCTCGATGCCGTCCGGCTGGACCAGGATGAAACGCATGGCGCCTACGATCCGGAATATGCCAACCGGTTTTGGCGCGTGCTGGTCCAGGCCGACCGGGTCTTCAAGGACTTCCGCGCGCGCTTCATCGGCAAATGCAGTCCGGTACATCTGTTCTGGGGCGCGCCCGATCTCGCCGTCACGCGCTTTTCCGGACGCAGCGCGCCGCGTCACCCCGGCGGCATTCCGAACCTGCCGGACTGGGTGACCCAGGAAGCCTATTCGCACGAGGTCAGCAGTTGCGGCTTCTGGCCCGGCGGCGACGACATTCCCTATGCCATGTTCTATTCGTACGCCTACCCGGAACCACCCGGCTTTCCCACGGCGCCGGTCAAGCCGGCCGCCGCGTTCTATCATCCCGCCCTGCGCGAATTCGTTTTGCCGTACGACGCGCTGCGGCAAGCGCCAGCGCCCGATGCCATGCTGCTCGAATTCTTGCAGAGCAGCTACGAAGCCGCCGCCGACCTGGCGCACTGGGACCGGGAGGCGCTGGAACGCGATCCCGACCCCCGAAGCGTGGCGCTGGGTTCCGCTCCCCGGCCCGCCGCATGAAACCGCAGGCGCGCGATCGCGGCCACTACCGGACTGCACTCCATTTCCGACCTTGGGCCTGCGGGTGAGCAGATGAGCCTGGCGACCGCTTCCGCCTCGGATGAAGCAGCGATCCACGCTGCCCGCGCCGACGCGCCATGCAGTGCCGCGGCCCGGCCCTGGATTCTGGCGGCGACGATCCTGGCTTCCAGCATGGCTTTCATCGACGGCACCGTGGTCAATGTGGCGCTGCCGGCGCTGCAGCGGGAATTCGGCGCCTCCGCGGCGCAGGTGCAGTGGGTGATCGAGGCCTATGCGCTGTTCCTGGCGGCGCTGCTGCTGCTCGGCGGCAGCGCCGGCGACCGCTTCGGGCGGCGCCGCGTGTTCGCCGCCGGCGTGCTGCTGTTCACGGCCGCCTCGGTGTGGTGCAGCCTGGCCGGCGGCATCGGGCAATTGATCTGGGCCCGCGCGGTGCAGGGGGTCGGCGGCGCCTTGCTGGTGCCGGGCAGCCTGGCCCTGATCAGCGCGTCCTTTCCGGAAGAGATCCGCGGCAAGGCGATCGGCACCTGGTCCGGCTGGACCGCGATCACCGCCGCGCTTGGACCGGTCATCGGGGGCTTCCTGATCGAGCACTGGTCATGGCGCTATGCCTTCCTGATCAACCTGCCGCTGGCCGCCATCGTGCTGCCGCTTACCTTCCGTTTCATCCCGGAAAGCCGTAGTGTCGGTACCACCGGCCGGCTCGACTGGCCGGGCGCGGTCACGGCCAGCGTCGGACTGGGGGCGCTGGTGTTCGGCCTGATCGAATCTTCCACGGCCGGCTGGAGCGGCCAGCGCGTCATCGGTGCGCTGCTGCTGGCGGCCGTGGCGCTGGGGGGTTTTGTCGTGCTCGAACGGCGCCATCCGGCGCCGCTGCTGCCGCTGACCCTGTTCCGCTCGCGCGATTTCAGCGGCGCCAATCTGCTGACGCTGCTGCTGTATGCGGCGCTCGGCGGCAGCCTGTATTTTTTTCCGCTCAACCTGATCCAGGTGCAGGGTTATTCGGCGCTGGCGGCCGGCGCGGCGCTGCTGCCGTTCATCCTCACCATGTTCATCCTGTCGCGCTGGGCCGGCGGACTGGTCGACCGTTGCGGCGCCAAAGCGCCGCTGGTGGTCGGCCCGGCCATCGCTGCCCTCGGCTTTGCCTTGTTCGCACTGCCCGGCGTGGGCGGCAGCTACTGGGCGACGTTCTTTCCGGCGGTGCTGGTGCTGGGATTGGGGATGACGGTCAGTGTCGCGCCTTTGACCACGACCGTGATGAACACGGTCGATGGCAGCCAGGCCGGTACCGCGTCCGGCGTCAACAATGCGGTGTCGCGCGTCGCCGCGCTGCTGGCGATTGCCGGCTTCGGCATCGTCATGAGCGTGTCTTTCCGCCATGTCCTCGCTCCGGCGCTGGCTGCGGCGAACCTGCCGCCGGCGCTGTTGGAGCAAGTACTGGCACAGCAGGACAAGCTGGCGGCAATCGGCATACCGGATACGGCCGGGCCGCCCGCGGCGGCGGCGATCCGGGCCGCGGTCGGCGCCGCGTTCGTGTCCGGCTTCCGCTGGGTGATGCTGCTGTCGGCGGTGCTGGCGCTGGCGAGTTCGCTCAGCGCCTGGTACATGATCGGCAAGCACAAGAGCCGGTAATGCCCGTTCCGGGGATTGCCGGCCAACCCGACCGGCTCAGGCTTTGAGATTGACCAGCCCGTACACCGCAGCCGCCGAAACCGCCAGCAGCGCCAGCGCCAGCAAGCGCATCCGCCAGGAATCGTCGGCCGCCTGGGTATCGGCGTCGACCACCTTGTCGCCAGTGACCATCGGCTTGACCAGGTTCTGCTTCTTCCTGAGGTAGTAATAGACGATGGCGGCGATATGCAGGCCGATCAGGGCATAGATCAGATTGCCGCTGACCGCCTTGTGAAACCAGGTGAAGCTGTCCGACCAGTCCTTGCTGATGAACTTGACCAGCGGCCCTTCGCTGGCGATGTCGTCGTTGGCGAACAGGCCGGAAATTGCCTGCGCCAGGACGACGCCAAGCAACGCGAACACCGACAGGCTGCCCAGCGGATTGTGGCCGTGATAGCGGCGGGCGCCGCCGCGCAGGTAGGCGAGGATTTCGGCAGGGGCATAGAGGAAACTGGAAAAGCGGGCATACCTGCTACCCACCAGGCCCCAGGCCAGCCGGAACAACAGCAGCGCCAGCACCGCATAGCCGGACAGGAAGTGCCACTCCATCGCATTGCCGCCGATCTGTTGCGTCACCAGCGACACCACTATCAACACCGCCAGACTCCAGTGGAACAGCCGCAGCGGCAGATCCCAGACACGTTTTTCGACCATATCCGTTCCCGCATGAAATCGATGATAAACAGTGTCGCCGAAAAAAAGGCCAGCTCGCAAGCTGGCCTCGGTATGCCGGCGCGGCGTCAGACCACGGCGCCGCCGGTTTCGTCCTTTTCCTTGACCGGCCGGATCAGGTCTTCACGCTTGACGCCCAGCCACATCGCGATGGTCGAGGCGACGAACACCGACGAATAGATGCCGAAGCAGATGCCGATGGTCAGCGCCAGCGCGAAATAGTGCAGTGCCGGACCGCCGAAGAAGAACATCGACAGCACCATCACCTGGGTCGAGCCGTGGGTGATGATGGTGCGCGAAATGGTGCCGGTGATGCCGTGATTCAGCACTTCCGGCGTCGTCATCCGGTTGCAACGGCGGTCGCGGAAGGTCTCGCGCACGCGGTCGAACACTACCACCGATTCGTTGACCGAATAGCCGAGCACCGCCAGCACCGCCGCCAATACCGTCAGCGAGAACTCCCACTGGAAGAAGGCGAAGAAGCCCATGATGATGATGACGTCGTGCAGGTTGGCGATGATTGCCGCCACCGAATATTTCCATTCGAAGCGGAACGCCAGGTAGATCATGATGCCGACCACCACGAAGGCGAGCGCCATCAGGCCGTCGTGCGTCAGCTCATCGCCGACCTGCGGGCCGACGAATTCGACCCGCTGCAGCTTGACGTCGGGATTTTGCGCCTGCAGCGCCTTCATCACGTTCTGGCTCTGCTCGGCCGAGCCGATGTCCTTGCGCGTCGGCAACCGGATCATGACGTCGCGCGCGGTGCCGAAGCTCTGCACCTGGTTATCGGTATACCCGAGGCTCTCGACGGTTTTACGCACGGCATCGACATCGGCCGCCTGCGAATAGGTGACTTCCATCACGGTCCCGCCGGTGAATTCGATCGACAGGTGCAGGCCGCGGTGGAACAGGAAAAATACCGCCAGCACGAACGTGATCAGCGAGATCACGTTGAACACCAGCGCGTGGCGCATGAACGGTATGTCTTTTTTGATGCGGAAAAACTCCATCACATCCCTTTCTGTCCGGGCGCGCGCGCGAGCCCGGGAATATCAGCGAACGCCCGCCGCACGGCGGCGGCCGGCTTCAGGCATTCGGATTCCAGACGTGGCCGATCGACACCGACGCCAGCTTCTTCTTGCGGCCGTACCACAGGTTGACCACGCCGCGCGACACGAACACCGACGAAAAGATCGAAGTCATGATGCCCAGGCAATGCACCACCGCGAAGCCACGGATCGCGCCGGAGCCGAAGATCAGCAGCGCCAGGCCGGCGATCAGCGTCGTCACGTTGGAATCCAGAATCGTCGCCCAGGCGCGCTCGAAACCGTGGCTGATCGCCATTTGCGGCGTATGGCCGGCGCGCAACTCCTCGCGGATGCGCTCGTTGATCAGCACGTTGGCGTCGATCGCCATGCCGAGCGTGAGCGCGATGGCGGCAATGCCCGGCAGCGTCAACGTCGCCTGCAGCCGTGACAGCACCGCCACCAGCAGCAGCAGGTTGACCAGCAGCGCGAACGCGGAGAAAAAGCCGAACAGATGGTAGTAGACGATCATGAAGAGGGCGATCGCGATGAACCCGTACAGCGTCGAATCGAAGCCCTTCTGGATGTTGGCGGCACCCAGCTGCGGGCCGATGGTGCGTTCCTCGATGATCTCCATCGGTGCCGCCAGCGAGCCGGCGCGCAGCAGCAGCGCCAGGTCGCTGGCCGCCTCGGCCGAGCCCATGCCGGTGATCTGGAAGCGCGAGCCAAGCTCGTCACGGATCGTCGCCACCGTCAGCACTTCGCCCTTGCCCTTTTCGAACAGCACGATCGCCATCGCCTTGCCGATCTTGTCACGGGTGGCGGCGCGCATGCGGCGCCCGCCGTCGCCGTTCAGGTCGATGCTGACCGCCGGCTGCTGGTTCTGGTCGAAGCTGGCGGAGGCGTTGGAAATGTAGTCGCCGGTGATGATCGGCTCCTTGTACAGCACCACCGGCGCGCCCTTGCCGACCTTGAACAGTTCGGAACCGAACGGGATCGCCGCGGTTTCCTCGGTGCCGCGCGTGACCGATTCGTCGACCATCCGCACTTCCAGCGTGGCGGTGCGGCCGATGATGTCCTTGGCGCGCGACACGTCCTGCACGCCGGGCAGCTGCACCACGATACGGTCGGCGCCCTGGCGCTGGATCACCGGCTCGGCCACGCCGAGCTCGTTGACGCGCTTGGACAGCGTGGTGATGTTCTGCTGCACGCCGTCCTGCTGGGCAGCCAGCAGTGCTTCCGGCTTCAGCGCCAGCGTCAGTTTCAGGTTGTCGCCCTCGCCGCTGTCGGTCAGCAGCACGTCCGGCAGCTCGCTGGCCAGCACGCTCCTGGCCTTGCCGCGGGTGTCGGCGTCGCGGAAACTGATTTCCAGCCGGTCGCCGGCGCGGGTGATGCCGGAATGGCGGATATTCTTGTCGCGCAGGATGCCGCGGGCGCCGCTCTGCAGGCCCTGCAGCCGCTTGTTCAGCAGCGCCTTGGTATCGACCTGCATCAGGAAGTGCACGCCGCCGCGCAGATCGAGGCCGAGATACATCGGGAATGCGTTCAGGCTCTGCAGCCACAGCGGCGTATTCGGCAGCAGGTTGAAGGCGACGCTGTAGGTTGGATCGGACGGGTCGGTGTTGAGCTTGCTTTCCAGCAGCGACTTGGCCTTGAACTGGGTGTCGGTGTCGGCGAAGCGGGCGCGCACCGAACCTTGGGTGCCGCTGACTTCGTAAAACACCCCGGTCGACGCCAGCTGGCCCTGCTCCAGGATCTGCTCGACGCGCGGCAGCAGGTCGGACTCGACCTTGACCGTCGACTTGGCGCTGGCGATCTGCACCGCCGGCGATTCGCCAAAGAAGTTCGGCAGCGTATACAGCACGCCGAACAGCAGCGCGACGGCGATCACGATGTACTTCCAGAGGGGATAACGATTCATGATGACTCAGTCAGTGTGGCGTGCGGCCGCGCGCGGCGCCGAAGGCCGCGGCGGAAGCGGGGCGTACGGCCGCAGTTACAGCGCCGCCTTCAGGGTGCCCTTCGGCAGCAGGGTGGTGACGGCGGCCTTCTGCACCACGACTTCGGTGCCGTTGGCGACTTCCAGCGTGACGAAATTGTCGGCCACCTTGGTGACCTTGCCCAGCATGCCGCCGACGGTGACGACTTCGTCGCCCTTGGCCAGCGCATCCATCATCGCCTTCTGTTCCTTTTGCCGCTTCATCTGCGGCCGGATCATCAGGAAGTACAGCACCACGAACATCAGGATGATCGGCAGGAAGCTGGTCATGCTGCTCATCGCGGCGGCGTCGCCGGCGGCCTGCGCATAGGCATTCGATATAAACACGGAATACTCCAATTGGTTGGTCGGAACAGCTTCGCATTCTAGCATTGGCGGCGCGCGCCACTAGGCGGTATTGCTACACGCCACGGGCGCGCTCGGCGCGGAACTGCAGCATGTACTCGGGAAAACGGCCGGCGTCGAGCGCGGCGCGGATTTCCCGCATCAGTTGCAGGTAGTAGTACAGATTGTGGATCGTGTTGAGCCGGGCGCCGAGGATTTCGCCGGTGCGGTGCAGGTGATGCAGATAGGCGCGTGAAAAGTTGCTGCAGGTATAACATCCGCAGCTTTCGTCGAGCGGCTTTTCATCATGGGCGTGGCGCGCATTCTTGATCTTCAGGTCGCCGTAGCGGGTGAACAACCAGCCATTGCGCGCATTGCGGGTCGGCATCACGCAGTCGAACATGTCGATGCCGGCGGCGACGCCGTCGACCAGGTCTTCCGGCGTGCCGACGCCCATCAGGTAGTGCGGCTTGGTGGCCGGCAGGCGCGGACCGATGTGGTTCAGCACCCTCAGCATCTCTTCCTTCGGCTCGCCGACCGACAGGCCGCCGACCGCGATGCCGTGAAATGGCAGTTGCTCCAGCCCGGCCAGCGATTCGTCGCGCAGGTGCTCGAACATGCCCCCCTGGACGATGCCGAACAGCGCGTTCGGGTTTTCCAGCCGCGCGAATTCGTCGGCCGAACGCCTGGCCCAGCGCAGCGACATGCGCATCGACTGCGCCGCTTCCGCCTCGGTGGCCGCTCGCTCGCCGATCTTGTACGGCGTGCATTCGTCGAACTGCATCACGATGTCGGAATTGAGCGCGCGCTGGACCTGCATCGACACTTCCGGCGACAGGAACAGCCGGTCGCCGTTGACTGGCGACGCGAACTTGACGCCTTCTTCGCTGATTTTCCGCATCGCGCCCAGCGAAAACACCTGGAATCCGCCGGAATCGGTCAGGATCGGCCTGTCCCAACCCATGAAGCGGTGCAGGCCGGCGAAGCGCTCCAGCACCTCGGTGCCGGGCCGCAGCCACAGGTGGAAAGTGTTGCCAAGGATGATCTGGGCGCCGATCTCGTGCAGCTCGGCCGGCGACATCGCCTTCACCGAACCATAGGTGCCGACCGGCATGAAGATCGGCGTCTCGACCACGCCGTGGTTCAGGCGCAGGCGGCCGCGGCGGGCCGCGGTGCGGCCGCTGCCGTCGGTTTTCAGCAGTTCGAATTCAAGCATGGTCGTCCCGGGTGAGCAGCATGGCATCGCCATAGCTGAAGAAGCGGTAGCGCACGCGGATCGCGTGGGCGTAGGCGGCGCGGATCCGGTCATAGCCGGAAAAGGCCGACACCAGCATCAACAGCGTCGATTTCGGCAAGTGGAAATTGGTGATCAGCCGCGTCACGGTGCGAAAGCGGTAGCCGGGCGTGATGAACAGTGCAGTGTCGGCGCTGCCGGCCCGCAGGGCGCCGTCCTGCGATGCCGATTCCAGCGCCCGCATGCTGGTGGTGCCGACCGCGATCACGTCGCGCCCGGCTGCCTGCGCGGCGCGCACCGCGTCGACCGTATCCTGGCCGATGGTGTACCACTCGCTGTGCATCCGGTGTTCGGCCAGGTTTTCGCTGCGCACCGGCTGAAAGGTACCGGCGCCGACGTGCAGCGTGATGAACGCACAGCGCACGCCCTTGTCCTGCAGCCGCTGCAGCAGCGCCGGGTCGAAATGCAGGCCGGCGGTCGGCGCCGCCACCGCGCCCGGCGTCTTCGCGTACACGGTCTGGTAGCGCGCTTCGTCGACGGCATCGGCGGCATGCTCGATGTATGGCGGCAGCGGCAGCCGGCCGTGTGCCTCGATCAGTTCCAGCACGTCGCCGGGAAACGCCAGGGTATAGAACTCGCCGCTGCGCGCGCCGACCTCGACCTCGAAGGCGTCCGCCAGCCGTATCCGGCTGCCCGGCAGTGGCGACTTCGATGCCCGCACCTGGGCCAGCACGTGGCGCTGGTCCAGCACCCGCTCGACCAGCACTTCGACCTTGCCGCCGGTTTCCTTGACGCCGAAAAAGCGCGCCTTCAGCACCCGTGTGTCATTGAACACCAGCAGATCACCCGGCTGCAGCAGCTCGACGAGGTCGGCGAAGCGGCGGTCGACCAGCGCGTCGCCATCGAGTTGCAGCAGGCGCGAGGCGCTGCGCTCGGGCAGCGGCGTCTGCGCGATCAGTTCCGGCGGCAGCGCGAAATCGAAATCGGAAAGCGAGTACGGCATACGGACAGGGTCAAGGGTAAAAAGCCGAAACGGCGGTGGCCGGCGCCGGCATCGGCGCGCGCGGCGAAGGTCTTACAATGGCGGTCGGCCCGTGTGAGGGCCGACCATGAGCAAACTCGTTATTTTACGCGCAGCCGCGTACGCTCCGGCCTGCCATGCCGACCGTTAGACAAAAGACAGCACAACAGGCATCGAACTCTGCTACCACCGCCAGGCCCGGCCCGAAACCGGCCGGGCGGGCGTCGCGGCTGGCCGCGCTCGGGCTGCATACCGACATGGACTTGCTGCTGCACCTGCCGCTGCGCTACGAGGATGAAACACAGCTGGTGCCGATCGCCGACCTGCTGCGCTCGGCCGGGCGCATCGGCGGCCAGGCGCTGCAGGTCGAGGGCGTGGTCAGCGCCTGTGAAGTCCAGTACCGGCCGCGCCGCCAGCTGGTAGTGACGCTGGCCGAGGCCGATCCGGACGCCGACAACCCGGCGCCGGCTGGTGGCGCCCAGCTGACCCTGCGTTTCCTGAATTTCTACGGCAGCCAGCTGAAACAGCTGGCGGTCGGCAACCGGGTACGCGCACGCGGCGAGGTACGGATCGGTTTCTTCGGCGCCGAGATGGTGCACCCGTCGTACAAGATCGTGAACCCTGGCGCGCCGCTGCCGGATTCGCTGACACCGGTCTATCCAAGCGGCGACGGCGTGCCGCAAGCCTATCTGCGGCGCGCGATCGACACCGCGATAAAGCGCGCCGACTGGCGCGACACGCTGCCGCCGGCGCTGCGGGCGCGGCTGCGGCTGGCACCGTTCGAGCAGTCGGTGCGGCTGCTGCACAACCCGCCGCCGGACGTCGACCGCAACGCGCTGCAGGATCGCTCGCACCCGGCCTGGGTGCGCATGAAGTTCGACGAGCTGCTGGCGCAGCAG
>JBAUJK010000063.1:0-2001 GCA_049683695.1 Burkholderiaceae bacterium | reverse complement strand
GCGCTGGGCATCGCCCAGCACTTCCGACAGCGCGCCGATGGCGCCGGCGACGATCGCCGCGTACAGGATGAACTGGCCGAGCTCGCCGCCGCTCATGCGGCCTTCGATCACCGCGTGCGCGCCCAGCCACAGCACGAACACGATGGCGCCGAATACCAAAAGGATCGCCAGCGCGGTCAGCTGCGCGCGCGCCTTGTTGCGCCGGGTGGCGCTACCGAACGCGTCCTCGACGCGCTTGCCGAAGCGCTGCGACTCCAGCTGTTCGTGGGTGAAGGCTTGCACGGTCGGCATCGCGTTCAGGATCTCGCCGGCCAGCGCCGACGCATCGGCCACCCGGTCCTGCGAATCGCGCGACAGCCGGCGCACGCGGCGCCCGAACACGACGATCGGCAGCACCACCAGCGCCAGCAGCACCAGGATGATCGACGACAGCCGGATGCTGGTGACGAACAGCATCGCCAGCCCGCCGGCGAACAGCAGCGCGTTGCGCAGCGCCATCGAAATGCTGGTGCCGACCAGCGTCTGGATCAGCGTGGTATCGGCGGTCAGCCGTGACAGCACTTCGCCGCCGCGCATGGTTTCGTAGAACTGCGGGCTTTGCCGCACCACGTGCGCGTAGACCGCGCTGCGGATGTCGGCGGTGACCCGCTCGCCGAGCCACGACACCATGTAGAAGCGCGCCGCGGTGGCGACGCCGAGCACGCAGGCGACGCCGAACAGCGCCAGGAAATACAGGTCGATGTGGCCGCGGTCGGCGACGCCGCCCTGGCCGAAGCCGAGGTCGATCATCTGCCGGAACGCGTACGGGATCGCCAGCGTGGCGGCCGCCGCCACCACCAGCGCCAGCCCGGCGGCGGCGAACTGGCGCCGGTACGGCCGCAGGAAGCCGGCCAGCCCGGCCAGCGTCGCCAGGCTGCTCTTGCGCGTCTGGGTACCAGTTTCCGTCTGCATGCTGCGGGCGGTGCTGCTCATGTCGTCGTCTTCATAGCTTCAGGGCGCGCAGGTAGCCGGTCAGTTCCAGGTAGCCGCGCCCGGCCGGGTGGCCGTCGCGGCTGGCCTCGACCGCGCCTTCCCAGTAGACGGCGCCGGTCGACAGCCGTGAATCGAGCTCGGCGTCGTCGATCAGCGGCCGCAATTGCCACAGCGCATCGCCGGTGCGCAAATCGAGCGCGACCGGATAGCTGGCGCCGGTATGCGGCGAGCGCCAGAGGCGGCGCGGCGTGAATTCGACCTGATCCGGCCGATACTGGCGCACCTGCCCGGCGGCGTCGCGCAGCGTGGCGTGGGCCCATAGCTTAGCACCGGCCTTGTCACGGATCTGGAACGCCATCAGCGCGCCGCCGTTGGCCAGGTTGATGCCGGTCCAGTCCCAGCCGCTGGCGTTCGGGTCCAGCACGGACGTCGACCATTCGTGGTCCAGCCAGGCGCTGCCGCTGACCGCCAGCAGGCGGCCGCCGCGCGCGACCCGGCCTTCGACCCGCAGCTGCGGCAGGCTGTAGTAATAGCTGGCCTGCTCGGGGCGCGGCCCCTTTTGCGAATAGCCGCCGGCACCCTGCAGCAGCGGCGGCTGCGTCGGCGCCAGCGTCAGGTCGAGCGTGAAATCGGCCGCCGCCAAGAGCGCGCGGTAGCGGCCGTCCGGCTGCCGCCACAGGCGCCAGTCGTCCAGCGCGACGTCGGTGTCGCCGCTTTTCGCGTAGGCCAGGCCGAAGCCGGCGCGCGCGCTTTTCTGGTCGTGCAGCAGATGGCCGAGCGCCGGGTCCGACAGCGCCGCGTGGGCGATGATCAACTGCTGCGGCGCGAAGCGGCTCGGGTTGTCGGCATCGGTCTCGGTCGCCGAGCGGAAAAAGGTCAGCTGGAAGCCGAGCGGCTTGCCGTCGGCCGTCTGCAGCCAGCCGGTCGCGTACCACCATTCGGTACGGAAATCCGGATGGGCGCCGAAGTCGCGCGGGAACGCCAGCGGCCGCTCCGGCAGCACCGGCGCGAACGACGGCGGCGCGGCCC
>JBAUJK010000062.1:0-17193 GCA_049683695.1 Burkholderiaceae bacterium | reverse complement strand
CGCTCGATCCGCAGGAATCGAAAAGCATGGATGCGCACCATGCGGTGCGCGCGGCCGGCATGGCGATCCTGGAAGGGATCGTGCTGGACGCTGTGGCGGAAGGCGACTACGAACTGATTGCGCTGCCGCTGAAGCTGAAAGGCCTGGACGCCAGTCCGGTACGGGCGGTGCTGCGCGCCTTGCCCGAAAGGATCAAACGATGACTTCACGCAACGATTGCCTGGCGCTGGATCGGAACGATCCGCTGGCGCCGCTGCGCGCCGAATTCGATCTGCCGCCGGGCGTGATCTACCTCGACGGCAACTCGCTCGGCGCCCGACCGAAGGCAGCGCTGGCGCGCGCGCAGCAGGTGGTGGCACAGGAGTGGGGCGGCGACCTGATCCGCAGCTGGAACAGCGCCGGCTGGTTCGAGCTGCCGCTGCGGCTCGGCGACCGGCTAGCACCGCTGATCGGCGCCGGCGCCGGCGAGGTGGCGGTAACCGATTCCACCTCGATCAACCTGTTCAAGGCGCTGGCGGCGGCACTGGCGATCCAGCAGCGCGATCCGGTGCGGCGCGTGATCGTCAGCGAACGCGCCAATTTCCCGACCGACCTCTACATCGCGCAGGGACTGGCGGCGTGGCTGGATCGCGGCTACACGCTGCGGCTGGTCGATTCGCCGGAAGACCTTGCGGCAGCGCTCGACGATACCGTCGCGGTAGTGATGCTGACGCACGTCAATTACCGTACCGGGCGCCTGCTCGACATGGCGCGGCTGACTGCAGAGATTCACGCCGCCGGCGCGCTGGCGCTGTGGGATCTGGCGCATTCGGCCGGCGCGCTGGCGGTCGACCTGAACGGCGCCGGCGCCGACTTCGCGGTCGGCTGCACCTACAAATACCTGAACGGCGGCCCCGGCGCGCCGGCCTTCCTGTGGGTGGCGCCGCGCCACCAGGCGCAGTTCCGGCAGCCGCTGTCGGGCTGGTGGAGCCATGCGGCGCCGTTCGCGATGCAGCCGGAATTCCAGCCGGCCGCCGGCATCCGCCGCGCGCTGTGCGGCACCCAGCCGATCGTATCGCTGGCGCTGGTCGAATGCGGGCTGGACATCTTCCACCGGACCACGATGGCGGCGGTGCGCGCCAAGTCGCTGGCGCTGACCTCGCTGTTCATCGAACTGGTCGAGGCGCGCTGCGCCGCCCATCCGTTGCGGCTGGAGACGCCACGCTCACCGCAGCTGCGCGGCAGTCAGGTCAGCTTCGCCCATCCGCACGGCTACGCGGTGATGCAGGCGCTGATCGCGCGCGGCGTGATCGGCGACTACCGCGAGCCGGAAATCATGCGCTTCGGGTTCACGCCGCTGTATACCCGCTTCGCCGACGTCTGGGACGCGGTCGATGCGCTGGCCGACATCCTCGACCACCGGCGCTACGACCTGTCGGAAGCCCGCGCCAGCGTCACCTGAACATCACGAAGGAGATCCGATGACCACGCAAGCTCCACCGGCGCAGGACGCGCCGGCCAACTGGCATGGCGCGCAGATGGATTTCAGCCGCAGCATGAGCTACGGCGACTACCTGGCGCTCGACCAGATCTTGTCGGCCCAGCATCCGCGCTCGCCGAACCACAATGAAATGCTGTTCATCGTCCAGCACCAGACCAGCGAACTGTGGATGAAGCTGATGCTGCACGAACTGCACGCGGTGCAGGCCAGCCTGCGCGCCGACACGCTGCCGCCGGCATTCAAGATGCTGGCGCGGGTGGCGCGCATCATGGACCAGCTGGTACATGCATGGGACGTGCTGGCGACCATGACGCCGCCGGAATATACGGCGATCCGCCCGTACCTGGGAAGTTCATCCGGCTTCCAGTCGGCGCAGTACCGCGAGATCGAATTCCTGCTCGGCAACAAGAACACTGCATTGCTACAGGTTCATGCCGCCCACCCGGAACGCCACGCCAAGCTGCTGGCGACACTGCAGGCGCCGTCCATCTACGACGAGGCGATCCGGCTGATGGCACGCCAGGGCCTGGCGATCGACGCCGCCCGGCTGGCCCCCGACTACACCCGGCCGACCGCGCCCGACGCCTCGGTGCAGGCGGCGTGGCTGGAGGTCTACCGCGATCCGCAGCATCACTGGGCGCTGTACGAACTGGCGGAAAAACTGGTCGATCTGGAAACGGCGTTCCGCACCTGGCGCTTCCGACATGTGACCACGGTCGAGCGCATCATCGGCTTCAAGACCGGCACCGGCGGCACCGCCGGCGTCAGCTATCTACGCAAGATGCTGGAAGTAGTGCTGTTCCCGGAGCTGTTCGCGTTACGCACCGTGTTATGAAGAAAGCAATATACTCCCCAGTATAGGCCCCTGTACCAGGCACAAAATATTGCAAATTTCGACATACTCCTTGATGCGGTGATGACCGCGAGGAAAGGCTGCGGCATTCGCGTCCGGCGACGGCAGCCAGCGCGCTAGAATGGGTGCCGGGAGCGCCGCCGCCGGCGGTCGCCCGCCCGTCCCGACAGGTCCATTCCCATGAGCGAATCCCGCGCGCTGCGTACCCTGGCCGTGCACGCCGGCCAGCATCCCGATCCCGAATTCGGCGCGCTGGCGGCGCCGATCTACCAGACCTCCACCTTCGCCTACGGATCGTTCGAACGCGGCGCGCGCATCTTCGCCGGCGACACGCCCGGCTACGTCTACAGCCGCATGGGCAACCCGACGGTGGCGACGCTGGAGCGCAAGATCGCCGCGCTGGAACAGGCGGAAGACGCGATCGCCTTCGCCAGCGGCACCGGCGCGATCAGCGCGCTGCTGCTGGCGCTGCTGAATCCGGGCGACGAAATCCTGTTCGTCGGCCCGCTGTACGGCGGCACCGAAGCGCAGTTGCGCGACCTGCTGCCGCGCTTCGGCATCCGTGCGCTCGAGGTCGGCAGCGCCGATGCGCTGGCGGCGGCGATCACGCCACGCAGCCGCATGATCTACGTCGAAACGCCGATGAACCCGACGCTGGGCGTGGTCGACCTGCGCCAGGTGGCCGAGATCTCCCGCGCGCACGGCCTGCTGTCGGTGGCCGACAACACCTTCGCCACGCCGATCCTGACCCGGCCGCTGGCACTCGGCGTCGACATTTCCCTGCATTCGGCCACCAAGTACATCGGCGGCCACGGCGACGCCACCGGCGGCATCGTCACCGGCGCGCGCCGCCAGCTGGAGCGCATCCGCCATGTCGGCATGAAGCAGTTGGGCGCCTGCATGAGCCCGCAGGATGCCTATCTGTTCATCCGCGGCAGCAAGACGCTGGCCTTGCGCGTGGAGCAATCATCGGCCAACGCACTGCAACTTGCGCGCTTTTTGCAGCAACGTCCGGAAATTTCTTGCGTCTACTATCCCGGCCTGGAGTCCCACCCGAACCACGCGGTGGCGGCGCGGCAGATGCGTGGGTTCGGCGGCATCCTGTCCTGCGACATGGCCGGCGGCCTGGCGGCGGCGCGCACGCTGCTCGACAACCTGCAGCTGATCACGCAGGCGGTATCGATCGGCGACACCGATTCGCTGGCCTGCCACCCGGCCAGCACCACCCATCGCGGCATCGCCCGCGAGATCCGCGAACGGCAGGGCGTGACCGACGGCATGATCCGCTTTTCGGTCGGCATCGAGGACGCCGCCGACCTGCAGGCCGACCTGGAACGGGCATTGAATATGCTAGGGCAGGCCCCATCTGTAGTGGTGCCAGAAAACCGGCGATGAACCAGCGATAAGCCGCAAGCGCCACTGCCCGAAAATTCGGCAGTTGCAGGGCCCGCAAGCGATTGCTGCCTTGCACTATCCGGCCCTCCCGATGGGCGTTCGCCGCGCTCCTCAAAGGGGGCTCGTCGGCAGACACCGAAAGACCGCGGAAAATCACTGAAATACGCGTTTTCGCAAGGTTTCAAGCCGCTTTCGACTGGCGTTTGCTGCACCGCAATGCTATAATTTGATGTTGTTCGATAGTCCGATCAAACCTCTTGAAACGCGTCATGACGCGGGTTCGGCCTTCCGGCACACACTTCGCCGCTGGGACGGCGCCCTGCGCGGCCCTATCCGCCGCGCCGCGCTCACCAGACCAATGGCCGCGCCACCCTTGCTCCGCCCAGGCGGCGGAAAGCAATCCGTGGGACCACAGCGCCCACCGAGGTCATCATCGCTATCGCTGCCGCGCACACTCATTCTCGATCCAGGAAAGGGCTTCTCATGTCCAATGTGAAATCGCAAACCCCTCGCAATGCCACGGCGAAAAACAGCGTCAGCCGTGCCGATGCGACCAGGGCTGGCGCTGCCGCGCCCGAAGTGACGCGCATCACGGACGCCGCCATCCTGGCGTCGATCGACACCTCTAGCTACGCGATGCCGGGCACCAAGGTGCCGGGCCGGCGCGGACGCCGCCCCAGCGAATTCCAGCCGGAAGACGATGAAATCACCGCGCTGAACGCGATCGAGCGCGCCGAACTGAAGGCGGTGCGCAACAAGCGCCATGCCGCCGCGCAGGAAGCCGCCACCGATGCACAGGCCGAAGCCGCCAAGCAGGAAGAACGGCGCCAGCAGATCGCGCTGCTGATCACGGCCGCGCGCGATCGCGGCTATCTGACGCACGCCGAAATCAGCGACCACCTGTCCGACAATTCGGTCGAGCCGGACGATCTCGAACGCCTGACCGCCGCGCTGCACGACATCGGCATCGCGGTCTACGAGCGGGCGCCGGATTCCGACGCCCTCCTGGTCGACAGCGCCGACACCCATACCGTGCACAACACCTCCGACGACGTCGTGGAAGCCGCAGCCGAGGCGGTGCTGGCCACCACCTCGTCCGACTTCGGCCGCTCGACCGACCCGGTGCGCCTGTACATGCGCGAAATGGGCGCATCGCCGCTGCTGACGCGCGAAGGCGAAATCGAGATCGCCAAGCGCATCGAAGCCGGCCAGAAGGAAATGATGCGCGCGCTGTGCGCCTATCCGGCCACCATCGCCGACATCGTCGCCGCCGCCGCCAAAATCAAGGACGGCGAGATGAAGATCGGCGACTTCGTCGACGGCTTGCGCGATCTGCCGGAGCCGGAAGCGCCGGCGCCTGCGTTGGCGCCAGCTTCGACCCAGGCCAGCGCCGATGACGAAGTCGAGGACGACGACGAGCGCGTTGACGACGGCCAGGACGAGGACGACGACGCCGCGCTGGCGGCCGACGTCTCGGCCCAGTACAGCGCACAGATGGAAGCGATGGCGATGGAGAAGTTCGCCCGCATCACGCGCCATTTCGACCGCATGGGCAAGGCTTACAGCCGCCATGGCTACCAGTCGGCGCAGTATGTCGCCGCGCAGCAGGCGGTTGAGCAGGAAGTGATGAGCATCCGCTTCACCGCCAAGGCGGTCGAAACGCTGTGCGACCGCCTGCGCGCCGACATGGAAACGCTGCGCTCGATCGAACGCCGCGTGATGGCGATCGCGGTCGACCAGTGCCGCATGCCGCGCGAGCGCTTCATCGAGACCTTCCCCGGCCGCGAGACCGACCTCGCCTGGATCGATGACGAAATCGCCGCCGGCCGCGCCGACAGCGCCGCGCTGGAGCGCCATGCACCCGCGATCCGCGAAGCGCAAGGCGAGCTGATCGAACTGCAAGCGCGGCTGGCGCTGACCCTGCCCGACCTGCGCAAGATCCACCGCAGCATGATGGCCGGCGAGCGCGAAGCGCGCCGCGCCAAGCACGACATGACCAAGGCCAACCTGCGACTGGTGATCTCGATCGCCAAGAAATACGTCAACCGCGGCTTGCAGTTCCTCGACCTGATCCAGGAAGGCAACATCGGCCTGATGAAGGCGGTCGACAAGTTCGAATACCGGCGCGGCTTCAAGTTTTCCACCTACGCAACCTGGTGGATCCGGCAGGCAATCACGCGCGCGGTGGCCGACCTCGGCCGTACCATCCGGGTGCCGGTGCACATGATCGAATCGATCAACAAGCTGAACCGCATCTCGCGCGAAATCCTGCAGCAGACCGGCGCCGACCCGGACATCGCGACGCTGGTGGCGCGCATGGAAATGCCGGAAAACAAGGTCAAGGCGATCCTGAAGGTTGCGCGCGAGCCGATCTCGATGGAGACGCCGGTCGGCGAGGACGGCGACATGTCGCTCGGCGACCTGATCCAGGACAGCGACGCCGTCAGCCCGGACGATGCCGCGATGCAGTCGGCGATGAACAGCGTGATCAAGGAGCTGCTGGATTCGCTGACCCCGCGCGAGGCGAAGGTGATCCGCATGCGCTTCGGCATGGACATGGCGACCGAGCAGACGCTGGAAGAGATCGGCAACCAGTTCGACGTCACGCGCGAGCGCATCCGCCAGATCGAAGCCAAGGCGCTGCGCAAGCTGCGCCACCCGTCGCGCTCCGACCGCCTGGACGATTTCCGCCAGGCCAACGCCTAAGGAGCGCGTGCTCCTTGTCCGCCCATCGCAGCGACAGCAAGCCGGCGCCGGGATTCCCGCCGCCGGCTTCTTCTTGTCCGCAGGTCACGCTGTCCGAGCACGAGGGCGTGCTTTACCTGCATCTCGGCACCGAATGGATCCAGGGCGCGATGCGGCTGTCGCAGCCGGACGCGATCGAAATCGAATACGTGCAGCAAATGATGATGTGGTTGCTGTTCGAGCGGCAGCCGCGTCACGTGGTCCAGCTCGGTCTCGGCGCCGGCGCGCTAACCCGCTTCTGCCACCGCCGCCTGCCGGACACCCGCGTCACCGCCGTCGAACTGAATCCGCAAGTGATCCGGATCTGCCGCTCCACTTTCGCGCTACCGCCGGACGATGCGCGGCTTTCGGTGCTGCAGATGGATGCGCTGGATTTCGTTGCCGACCCCGCCAATCACGGCGCAGCCGACGTGCTGCAGGTCGATCTGTACGACGCCGCGGCGCGCGCGCCGGTACTCGATACGCCGGAGTTCTACCGCGCCTGCGCCGACTGCCTGACGGAAAACGGCATGCTGACCGCCAACCTGTTCGGCGACCAGGTGAATTTCGCGAAAAGCCTGCAGGCACTGGAAGACGCCTTCGACGCCGTCGCCTGGTTGCCGGTGGTGCATGACGCCAACGTCGTCGCCATCGCCTTCAAGCGCGCGCCGGAAATCGATTTCGCCACCTTGTACCGGCGCGCCGCCGCGATCCGGCGCGCGCTGAACCTGCCGGCGCAGACCTGGGTCGACGGCTTGAAACGCTGGATGCGACAGGACGAGGAAGCCAGCTAGCGGTTCGCCGCCCCGGCCCGAGTTCTTCTTTTCGAAAACGCTACCGCTCTTTTGCCGGACCTGCACGACGGCGCCCCGCGCAGAGATATTCTTCTGCCGTTCCGACGGCTTTCTGACCAAACCCGGCGTGGTTTCGCACGACTCCAGCAGCGCTCCTACGCGGTCATCTTCAATCCAGTGAATCATTCTTTCCAATAAGGGAGTATAGGAAAATTCTGGACGCAATTCCTGCGACATAGCGGCATTGCATAGGGAGTATGCGTCAGCACCGCTCCATCCGGACCTTCGACCGCACTCCCGTTGCAACAACAAAAGCCTCTCCAGCCAAAGCGCTCCGGCTTCGCCTACCAGCCAGGGGCTGACATTCGATCCGGATACCCTGACAATGGGTTTGTATCGAACCACCGCACTGCAATCGGTCGAACGTAGTGTTTCGGGGCTGCTCAAACGGATAGTCCGCTTTCGATTCGCATGTTGCCGCCTCAAGGAGCTCACCATGACAGACACGAACAAGCAAGCCGGCACCCCGTCCACCACCGGCGCCGGAGCGCCCGCCCCGAGCGACCGCCACTCCCTCACGATCGGCCCGAACGGCCCACTCCTGCTGCACGACGTGCATTTCCTGGAGCAGATGGCGCATTTCAACCGCGAGAAAGTGCCGGAGCGCCAGCCGCACGCCAAGGGCGCCGGCGCCTTCGGCACCTTCGAGACGACCACCGACGTGTCGGCCTACACCCGGGCTGCACTGTTCCAGAAGGGTTGCAAGACCGAAATGCTGGCGCGCTTTTCGACAGTCGCCGGCGAAGCCGGCAGCCCGGACACCTGGCGCGACGTCCGCGGCTTTTCGCTGAAGTTCTATACCGAGGAAGGCAACTACGACCTGGTCGGCAACAACACGCCGATCTTCTTCGTGCGCGACCCGATGAAGTTCCCGCACTTCATCCGCAGCCAGAAGCGCCTGCCGGATTCGGGCCTGCGCGACAACCACATGCAATGGGATTTCTGGACCAGCAATCCCGAATCCGCCCACCAGGTCACCTACCTGATGGGCGACCGCGGCCTGCCGCGCACCTGGCGCCACATGAACGGCTACGGCTCGCACACCTACATGTGGGTCAACGCCAAGGGCGAGCGGTTCTGGGTGAAATACCACTTCCACACCAACCAGGGCATGCAGCATTTCACCAATGACGAAGCCAAGGCCATGGCCGGCAAGGACGCCGACTTCCATCGCCGCGACCTGTTCGACGCGATCGCCCGCGGCGAGCATCCGAGCTGGACCCTGTCCGTCCAGGTGATGTCCTATGCCGAGGCGGCCAACTACCGCTTCAATCCCTTCGACCTGACCAAGACCTGGTCGCACAAGGACTATCCGCTGATCGAAGTCGGCCGGATGACGCTCGACCGTAACCCGGAAAACTTCTTCGCCCAGATCGAGCAGGCAGCATTCTCCCCGGGCAACACCGTGCCCGGCATCGGGCTGTCGCCGGACAAGATGCTCTTGGGGCGCGCCTTTGCCTACAACGACGCGCAGCGCAACCGGATCGGCACCAATTTCCATCAACTGCCGGTGAACAGGCCGAAATTTCCGGTCAATACCTACATGTTCGACGGCCACATGACGTACGAGCACAGCGGTAGCCAGCCGGTCTACGCGCCGAATTCGAGCGGACGCAACTGGGCCGACGAGAGCGGCCGGATGGACGATGGCTGGGAAGCGGACGGCGAGATGGTGCGCAGCGCCTACACGCTGCACCCGGAGGACGACGATTTCGGCCAGCCCGGCACCCTGGTGCGCGATGTCTACGACGACCAGCAGCGCAGCAGGCTGGTCGAAACCGTCGCCGGCAGCCTGCTCGGAGGCGTACGCAGCCCGGTCCTTGAGCGCGCCTTCGAATACTGGAAGAGCATCGATCCGGAAATCGGCCGCCGCATCGAAGAAACGGTGCGTAAAGGCCAGGCGCCCGAGCCGGCGGCGGGGATGAGCGAGGCCTAAGTCCCATCGCACGCTTTCGTCCCCTCCTTTAAAAATAAAAGCTCCTGTAAGGGGCTTTTATTTTTAAAGGAAGAAATGGAATACTTCCGAACGGTGATCTAAACCATCAATCCATAGCGGAATTTTCTTGTTATGTTTTACAAGTGCACCATAAACTGTACTGCTCAGAAGTGTCTATAGAGGTGGGGCGATTCACACATGAACGGCCATACATATTCTCAATTTTAGTCGGCTAGCCAATTGACTAGCGACTGGACCGAGGCATAGTCGATGCAAATCCGTAGCAATCCTTCTTCTTGCATACGCCTTTGGAACCCAGACCAATTAGCTTCGGTTTTTCCAGTTATTCCCAGATGAGCTTCGATTGAGCCTTTCGTCCACAACCAGATATTCTGAGCAACCAATTGATCATGTAGCCGTGAG
Organism: Burkholderiaceae bacterium; assembly: GCA_049683695.1. Classification (GTDB taxonomy): domain Bacteria; phylum Pseudomonadota; class Gammaproteobacteria; order Burkholderiales; family Burkholderiaceae_D; genus DATJCV01. Next base: position 7,528 of record JBAUJK010000062.1, on the reverse strand, counting down.
ATTGGCTCTCTCGCGTCCGGCTCTTCCGCGAGAACCTTGAATCCATCGGAAGCTGAGCCTGTCGAACCGTTCTTGGGCAACCCGGAGTCGTGGAGCGTAACAAGACCTCTTTGAGCAAGCGTCTGGAGGACACGTTTTAATGTCGCGATATCAGGATCTTCGGCATGAATAAGTCCGTTCGCCACAGCTCCATTGAAGGCGTAATCGAGATCGACTACTGCCTTACACGGCAAGTCCATAGCCGTAAGGATCGCCATAGATTTCGTGGTGTTGTTAACTCCCCCTTGGGCGACGAGCGCAGTCCTTTCTTGACCGAGGGTTGCTCCCCGAACCGCGTGATATATCGCCGGTATAAGCCTCTGCTCCGTCTTCCCCTCGGATAAGACAACCTTATCAGCGAACAAGATTTGGCTGGAGTTTGAGAGCGAAAAAAGATGCTCCGCTTGATGCTCTGCGTCGGGAACTACGCGGGCAATCGCGTCGCGAAGCCGCCGCCTAGTATAGGTTCCTTCCTGGCGTTTCCGAACTAATAGCGTGTACTGAGCATCTTCGGATTGAATAAGCTGCGAGGAATGGGTAGAAAATATCACTTGATATCCCATTCCTGACAGGGCTTTCAATGCCACCCGCACTTGTTCGATCGCAAAGGGGTGCAAGTACAATTCCGGTTCATCGATCAGTAGAAGCGTTGTTACACCATTGCGTCGTTCACCTTGTCGAATCTCGGCTAGGTGCCTGATCAACGCCATCTGTACGGATCGTTGAGTTCCATGCCCATACGATGAGAAGTCGCGCTCAGTTCCGTTTTCGTCGCAAAGCCTCAAAGTGCCGGCCTTAAATAGCTCGTCAATGTGAGGGACTGGAAAATGTAGTCTTGCCCCCACACCAGGAAACAAATCGTGAATCTTTGATGTTATCTGGTCATCCATAACCCCCAACTCTTCGAATCGCATATATCCGCTCGACGATATACACCTTTCAACCTCTACCAATCGCGCAGTTAAATCTTCCTCATGTCTCGCCTTGAACGGCCCTAAAAATTCAGCGAGCAGCTTTCCAATGGTTGTACTGGTTTTGGATTTCGTCGCGTCTTCAGCGGCGTCTACCATCGCTCCAATTCGAATCGGCTCTGGCAAAATTACGCCAACTGCATTGTCAATCCCTGTTGGGTTCGGCCTCCAATTGCCTACCCTAGGATCCCAGATAGTAAGATTGATATCTGTTGCCCGGCAATTCACATCACGCTGGGTACGTTTTATTTTTATAGAACCATCAACAATGAAGGGTGTAAGTTGTACTTGCTGTGCAGGAGTCAGTAGCCCAACCACATCTGCACTTATTCCAGAAATCGTTCCCTCTACCTCGACCGGTAGTTGCGGATTTCTAAAGTCGACTTCGGAAAGAGCATGTTTTCTAATGAGCCACTGAATCACGGATAAAAAATTCGACTTTCCCGAATTGTTATAGCCGACAAGTGGCGTAAACGCCGCCAAAATGAAGTCATGGTCCGCAATTGACCGGAAATTTCTTACTCGGACGGAATCAATTTGAACGGCCATCTCAGTCTCCCTGTTATTGTTTGGATCGGCCAGCAAGAACCGCCATATTTTAATTGCATTTCTACCAATCGCCAGCCCGTATAGCACTGTGATACTGCACCAAAGTTATCCTGCATGAAAGTATCAAAATAGTCTTGAAGGGTAGCGAGGCAAAGTCACGGATCAGGCTTCCCGGCATCGCCTGGAAGGCGCGATTGAAGACTGGCTAAGCTTGGCCTTGGGTCGAGATTTTACGCAGAGAGCCAACCGACGGTTCTCATGGCTAACCATCGGCAAATGCACTCCGTTTGGGGGTAGAGGATGAAGTATGGAAGCTAGAAAAGAAAAAGCCTCTGATTAATCAGAGGCTTATCTTTACTACTGGCGGAGAGGGTGGGATTCGAACCCACGGTACGCTCACACGTACGCCTGATTTCGAGTCAGGTACATTCGACCACTCTGCCACCTCTCCTGATTCGGTCGTTTTGCCACATGGGCTGCAGCAAAGCAAAAGATTATAGCAGAACTGCCCGTAATTCCAAGAATTTTGATCAGGCAGCCGGCCGGTGAAGTCTTCGGCGGGCGCCCTGTTTGTTCATGCCGCGGTCATAAAGCATCGCTAAGATCGGCGCACGCAATTTTGCGGCCTGCCGGGCGTGGCGCCTGTGCCGGTGTCACGACGGATTCTGCACATATCATGCTGAGCACCGGCCAATCGTTCGACAAGACCTCCGACATCGCGGTACTGCCAGCGCTCGCGGCCAGTCCGGGCACGACACCGGCAGTAGCGCCTGCGGCTGGCGACAACGCTCTGCTGCTGTCGCGCCTGCACGAAATCGTCGAGCGGCGCCTGCTGCATGCGCTGTTCCAGCCGATCATCGATATGCGCAGCGGCTGCATCCACGGCTACGAAGGCTTGATTCGCGGCCCTTCCGACGGTCCATTGCATTCGCCCCTGACGCTGTTCAAGCTGGCGCGCACGCACGGGCTGAGCGTGAAGGTGGAGCATCTGTGCCGGCGCGTGGTGCTGGAGCAGTTCGCGGCGCTGCAACTGCCGGGTAAGCTGTTTCTGAACGTCAGCCCCGAGTGCCTGGTGCAGCCGCAGGCCAGGCGCGGCGAGACGCTGGATTACATCCAGCAGATCGGGATCGATCCGCAGCGCGTGATCATCGAGCTGACCGAAAGCCAGCCTACCTACGACTATGATTTGTTACGCGAAGCGGTCGCGCATTACCGCAGCATGGGCTTCCAGATCGCCATCGACGATCTGGGTGAAGGATTTTCCAGCCTGCGCCTGTGGTCCGAGCTGCGGCCGCAGTACGTCAAAATCGACATGCACTTCGTGCAAGGCATCAACCACGACCCGGTCAAGCGCCAGTTCGTGCATTCGATCCAGGAAATCGCGCAGAAGTCGGACACCGTGGTGATCGCCGAAGGTATCGAGACCCAGGCCGAACTGCTGCTGATCCGCGAGCTCGGCATCGACTACGGCCAGGGTTATCACATCGCGCGCCCGAACGGCAATCCGGCCACCGCGCTGTCGGCCGAAATCGCCCGGACCCTGAGCCGCAGCGCGGCGCCGGCCTGTTCCGACCGACGTCCGACCGGGCGGCAGGCGCCGACCGCACTGAAGCTGCTGCGGATCGTGCCGACCGCCACTTCGGATACCCGTAACAGCGACATCTACGAGCTGTTTCTCGGCGACCCCAAGCTGCAGATCGTGCTAGTGGTCGAAAACGGCGCGCCGATCGGCATCATCAACCGCTACACGATGATCGACCGGCTGGCGCGCCCGTACCAGCGCGAACTGTACGAAAAGAAGTCCTGCACCTTCTTCATGGACCCGAACCCGCTGCTCGCCGACAAGGACACCAGCCTGCAGGACCTGTCCCACATCATCGTCGAAGCCGATCCGCACCACCTGTTCAACGGCTTCATCATCACCGACCAGGGGCGTTACCTCGGCATGGGCACCGGGCACGACCTGATGCGCGAAATCACGCAGATGCAGATCAACGCCGCGCGCTATGCCAATCCGCTGACGCAGCTGCCCGGCAACGTGCCGATCAACGAGCACATCGACCGCCTGCTGCAGGATGGCGTGCGGTTCCACGCATGCTATTGCGACCTGGACCATTTCAAGCCGTTCAACGACGTCTACGGCTATCGGCGCGGCGACCAGGTGATCCAGCTGAGCGGCAACATCCTGGCCGCGCACTGCGATCCGAACCAGGATTTCATCGGCCATATCGGCGGCGATGATTTCATCGTGCTATTCACGAGCGCGGACTGGGAGCGGCGCTGCCGCGCGATCCTGGAAGCATTCGCCGCCGAGATACAGGAGTTCTACAGCCTGGAAGACCGTGAGCGCGGCGGCTATCTGAGCGAAGACCGGCAAGGCAAGAAGGTGTTCCATCCGCTGGTCAGCCTGTCGCTCGGCGTGGTGGTCGCCGAGCCGGCCTACCATTACTCGCATCACCAGATCGCGACGGCGGCGGCGGAAGCCAAGCGGCAGGCCAAGAAAATCCACGGTAACAGTCTGTTCGTCGAACGCCGCCGCGGGCCGCAAGCCTAGGACATATCCGGCCCCAAGCTCAGGCGTGCGGCGCCAGCCGTGTCAGGCCACCCATGTAGGGTTGCAGCACCGCCGGGATGTCGACGCTGCCATCGGCCTGCTGGTAGTTTTCCAGCAGCGCCACCAGCGTACGGCCAACCGCGAGGCCGGAGCCGTTCAGCGTGTGCAGCAGTTCCGGCTTGCCCTGCGCGTTGCGAAAGCGCGCCTGCATGCGGCGTGCCTGGAACGCTTCGCAGTTCGACACCGACGAAATCTCGCGGTAGGTGTTCTGCGCCGGCAGCCACACTTCCAGGTCGTAGGTCTTGGCGGCGCCGAAGCCCATGTCGCCTGTGCACAGCGTGATCACGCGATACGGCAGGCCAAGCTTTTGCAGGATGGTCTCGGCGTGACCGACCATCTCTTCCAGCGCTTCGTAGGAATGATCGGGATGGACGATCTGCACCATCTCGACCTTGTCGAACTGGTGCTGGCGGATCATGCCGCGCGTATCGCGGCCGTAGCTGCCAGCCTCCGAACGGAAGCACGGCGAATGCGCGGTCATCCGGATCGGCAGCGCGTCGGCGGCAACGATCTGGTCACGCACGATGTTGGTCAACGGCACCTCGGCGGTCGGGATCAGGTATAACGCCGCCTGCTCGCGATCCTGCTCGCCCTCTTGCCCGCCCTTCTGCACCGAAAACAGGTCGTCGGCGAACTTCGGCAGCTGGCCGGTGCCGCGCAGCGATTCGGCGTTGACGATGTATGGCGTGTAGCACTCGGTATAGCCATGCTCACCGGTATGCGTATCGAGCATGAACTGCGCCAGCGCCCGGTGCAGGCGCGCGATGCCGCCCTTCATCACTGCGAAGCGGGCGCCGGTCAGCTTGGCCGCGGTATCGAAATCCAGCCCGAGTGGCGCACCGACGTCAACGTGGTCGCGCACCTCGAAATCGAAGCTGCGCGGCGTTCCGACCTTGCGCACCTCGACGTTGGCCGATTCGTCCGATCCGAGCGGCACCGATTCATGCGGCAGGTTCGGCAGCCTCAGCATGAAATCGTTCAGCGCCGCCTGCACCTGGTCGAGCGCGGCCGCCGACGCCTTCAGTGCGTCGCCGATCCCGGCCACCTCGGCCAGCACCGCCGATGCATCCTCGCCCTTGCCCTTCAACACGCCGACCTGCTTGGACAGGCTGTTGCGGCGCGACTGCAGTTCCTCGGTACGGGTCTGGATCTTCTTGCGCTGCACCTCCAGCGCGACGAAGGCGGCGCTGTCCAGCACGAAGCCGCGCGTCGCCAGACGGGCGGCGACGGCGTCGAGGTCCTTGCGCAGGAGTTGGATGTCGATCATGGGAATACGGTGCGTGAGTTGAGATGGAAGGCGCCATTGTATCAAGGCGGCCGACAGCCAGAAGCAGTGCGGCTGCGGCGCTTGCAGCCGGTTGACGGCGCTGCAACGGCATTCGACAATCCGCCATCCAATCCAGGAGCGACATCATGCAGCAGTGGCTTTTCCTCGCGGTGGCGATCGTCAGCGAAGTGGTCGCGACTTCGGCGCTGAAGGCATCCGACAGCTTCAGCCGGCTCTGGCCATCGCTGCTGGTAGTCGCCGGCTACGCGATTTCGTTTTACTTCCTGTCGCTGACCTTCCGCACTATCCCGGTCGGCGTGGCGTATGCGATCTGGTCGGGCGTCGGCGTGACGCTGATCGCACTGATTGCCTGGCTGTTCCTCGGACAGGCGATGGACTTGCCGGCGCTGATCGGCATCGGCCTGATCGTGGCCGGCGTGGTGGTACTGAACCTGTTTTCCAAGTCGGTTTCGCACTGAGGCGCCTGGCGGCACCTCCTCCGCACCCCTACTTCCTACTGGCGTCCTTTTTCGCCTGCCGGTCGAGCGAGCGCAGATAGGCCAGCTTTTCCGAAATCTTCTGCTCCAGCCCGCGTGGCGTCGGTACGTACCAGTTCGGCTCGGCCATCCCGTCCGGCAAATAGGTTTCGCCGGCGGCGTAGGCGTTCGGCTCGTCGTGTGCATAGCGATACAGCTTGCCGTAGCCGAGTTCCTTCATCAGCTTGGTCGGGGCGTTGCGCAAGTGTTCCGGCACCGGGCGCGTCTTGTCGCGGGCGACGAAGGCGCGCGCCGCGTTGTAGGCGTTATAGCCGGCGTTGCTCTTGGCCGCCACCGCCAGATAGATGACCGCCTGCGCCAGCGCCAGCTCCCCTTCCGGACTGCCGAGCCGTTCATAGGTGGCGGCGGCGTCGTTGGCCATCTGCATCGCGCGCGGATCGGCCAGGCCGATGTCTTCCCAGGCCATGCGGACGATGCGGCGCGCCAGGTAGCGCGCATCGGCGCCGCCGTCCAGCATGCGCACCAGCCAGTACAGTGCCGCGTCGGGATTGGAGCCGCGCACCGATTTGTGCAGCGCCGAGATCTGGTCGTAGAAGGCGTCGCCACCCTTGTCGAAGCGGCGTAGGGTGTCGCCCAGCGATTGCGCCAGTAGCGCGGCGTCGACCGTCTCCTGTTTTTTCGCAGCGGCGGCGCGCGCGACGATTTCGAGGTTGTTCAACAGCTTGCGGGCGTCGCCGTCGGCGCTGGCGATCAGCGTCGCCTTCGCCTCGTCGGTAAACGCCAGGCCGTCGAGTTCGGTGCGGCAGGCGCGCTCGACCAGCAGCGCCAGATCCTCGTCGGCCAGCGATTTCAGCACGTACACGGCGGCGCGCGACAGCAGCGCGCCGTTCACCTCGAACGACGGGTTTTCGGTGGTGGCGCCGATGAAGGTGAACAGGCCGCTTTCGACGTGCGGCAAAAAGGCGTCCTGCTGGCTCTTGTTGAAGCGGTGCACCTCGTCCACGAACACGATGGTCGATTGCGGGTGCAGTCCGGTGCGCGCCAGCTCGGCCTTTTCCACCGCGTCGCGGATGTCCTTGACTCCGCCCAGCACCGCGCTGATCGGGATGAATTGCGCGTCGAAGGCTTGCGCCATGAGGCGCGCAATGGTGGTCTTGCCGACGCCCGGCGGCCCCCACAGGATGCAGCTGTGCGGCTGGCCGGATTCGAACGCCATGCGCAGCGGCTTGCCTTCGCCGAGGACGTGTTGCTGGCCGATCACTTCGTCCAGGGTGCGCGGGCGCAGGCTTTCGGCGAGGGGAATATGCAGAGGTTTCACGATGGCCAATCATCCAGCGGGCCGGTGATGCCGTCCCGCGCTTGTTCAATCCGTGAGTGTAAATCATGGTGGTCGCCACATCCTCATACCCGAATTACCACGCCGAGCGCTTGGCGCATCACATTCTGTCGACGTGATCTCCGCTAGGCGAAGGACAGAGCCGACAATCCGCGGTGGCGGGGTGTATCTACCCCCCTCTATCGCCCAATCCGTGAAAAATATCTACACAGTGACAGCTTGTATTTCATATCGATGAGTTTTGCCAACAGACAC
>JBAUJK010000061.1:0-5698 GCA_049683695.1 Burkholderiaceae bacterium | reverse complement strand
ACCGGCAGCGCCGCGGTGGTCGCCTTGCGCTTCGGCTTGCGCGCCGGCCGGTCGATGCGGCGCGCCAGCGCCGCCAGCAGCTGGCGCGCGTTCTGGTAATCGCCGCGCCACAGCAGCGCCGTGCCTTCGCAGGCGAGGCGGTAGGCGGTATCGGCCGCCAGCGTGTCGTCGGCGACCTGCACCCGCCGCGGCGGCGCCAGCCCGCTCTCGGAACGCCAGCGCAGCGCGCGCGGCTGGCCGTCCTCGGTCCAGTGCAGCAGCGGCGCGTCGGTCATGGCCGGCACCGCGCGAAAAGAAAGATGGAAACGGAGCGAAGGCGCATCGGGAAAAGGGAAAGGGGGAAAAAGGGCGAAGATGGCGCCATTGGACCATAAATGGCCGCTGCCGGGCGGCGGCGCGCCGCGTTTGCGGTTATATTGTGCGCCGCATCTTTCCCGCTTCCCGTTTCATCATCGGACAGTCTCTTGAAAACAGCATTGATCGAAGGCGTGCGCACCGCCAGCATCGACTCCACCATCATCGGCAACCTGCTGCTGGACCATGCCAGCGCCGACGAAGTCCGGCGCGAGACGCTCCTGATCGGCATCCGCAACGAAGCCGGCGACATCTACCGCATCATCGGCGCCGACAAGCTGGCCAGCTACCTGAATGCGGTCGAGGAGCTGGCCGATTTGGAGCTGGTCGACGAGCTGCTGGAAGCGCAGAGCGCCAACGAAGGTTACGACTCGATTTTCCGCACCGCCTGAGCCGCCGCCGCCCTGCCGGCGGCGCGGGCGCCGCATCTGGCGCAGCGCAAAGGCGGACTCCATGCTTCTTGCGGCCGCCGGATTTCTGCAATAATCAAAGCACCTGATCCGATGGGGGATGGGTGTGAGTATGCGGAAGCTGTTCCGGATCGTGCTGCTGCTGTGCTGCAGCCTGGGGCCGCATTTTGCGCATGCGGCGCCGGTCCTGGTGCTGCAACTGGCCGGCGCCATCGGACCGGCCAGCGCCGATTTCGTCACGCGCGGCATCGCCCGCGCCGACAAGGAAGGCGTCCAGCTGCTGGTGCTGCAGATGGATACGCCCGGCGGCCTGGACACCTCGATGCGCGACATCATCAAGGCCATCCTGGCGTCGCCGGTGCCGGTAGCCTCTTTCGTGGCGCCGAGCGGCGCCCGCGCCGCATCCGCCGGCACCTACATCCTGTACGCCAGCCATATCGCCGCGATGGCGCCCGGCACCAATCTGGGCGCCGCCACGCCGGTGCAGATCGGACTCGGCGGCGAAACCGGGCAACCCAAAAAGACGACCGATAAGGACGCCGCCGGCAAGCAGGCGCCGGCCGCAGACGAGCAGGGCGCCATGGCGCGCAAGCAGATGCACGACGCCGCTGCCTACATCCGCGGGCTGGCGCAACTGCGCGGCCGCAATGCCGAGTGGGGCGAGCGCGCGGTGCGCGAAGCGGTCAGCCTGTCGGCCGACGAGGCGCTGGAGCAGAAAGTGATCGACCTCACCGCCGCCGACGTGCCGGCGCTGCTGAACGCGCTCGACGGACGCAGCGTGCGCACCGCCAGCGGCGAGCATGTGTTGCACACGCGCGATGCCGCCGTCACCACGGTGCAGCCGGACTGGAAGAGCCGCCTGCTGGGCGTGATCACCGATCCCAGCATGGCGCTGCTGCTGCTGATGGCCGGCGTCTACGGCCTGTTTTTCGAGTTCGCCAGCCCCGGCTTCGTGCTGCCCGGCGTGGTCGGCGCCATCTGCCTCTTGCTCGGCCTGTTCGCACTGCACATGCTGCCGGTCAACTACGCCGGCCTGGCGCTGATCCTGCTCGGGCTGGCGTTCATGGTGGCCGAGGTGTTCCTGACCAGCTTCGGCGTGCTGGCGGTGGGCGGCATCATCGCCTTCGCGCTGGGCGCAGTGATGCTGATCGACACCGAGCTGCCCGGCTACGGCGTGCCGCTCGGGCTGATCGCCGCGGTCAGCGTGTTTTCCGCCGCCTTCGTGTTCGCGGTCGCCAGCGTCGCGCTGAAGGCGCGCCGGCGCCCGCAAGTCAGCGGCCGCGAAGCCATGCTGGGCAGCATCGGCGAAGTGCTGGAGGATCTGCAGCGCGAGGGCTGGGCGCGGGTCCACAGCGAACGCTGGGCGGTGCAGAGCGCGGTGCCGCTGAAACGCGGCCAGCGCGTGCGGGTGGTGGCGCGCAACGGCCTGGTGCTGACCGTGGTCGCGGCCGACGATTTCAAGCAAGGAGAATAGCCATGGAATGGAGCTTCGGATTCGGCGGCATCCTGGTGCTGCTGATCGTGCTGTTGCTGCTGATGGCGATCCGCGTGCTGCGCGAATACGAGCGCGGCGTGGTATTCACGCTGGGCCGTTTCTGGAAGGTCAAGGGGCCGGGACTGTTCATCCTGATCCCGATCGTGCAGCAGATGGTGAAGGTCGACCTGCGCACCGTCGTGTTCGACGTGCCGCCGCAGGACGTGATCACGCGCGACAACGTCTCGGTCAAGGTCAACGCGGTGGTGTATTTCCGCGTCGTCGATCCGGAAAAATCGGTGATCCAGGTGGTGCAGTTCCTGGAAGCCACCAGCCAGCTGGCGCAGACCACGCTGCGCGCGGTGCTCGGCAAGCACGAGCTGGACGAGCTGCTGGCCGAGCGCGAGCGGCTCAACCTCGACATCCAGCGCGTGCTCGACAGCCAGACCGACGCCTGGGGCATCAAGGTGTCGACGGTGGAGATCAAGCACGTCGACATCAACGAAACCATGATCCGCGCGATCGCGCGCCAGGCCGAGGCCGAGCGCGAGCGGCGTGCCAAGATCATCCACGCTGAGGGCGAGCTGCAGGCTTCGGAAACGCTGCTGCAGGCGGCGCAGATGCTGGCGCGGCAGCCGCAGGCGATGCAGCTGCGCTACCTGCAGACGCTGACCACGATCGCCGGCGACAAGAGCTCGACCATCGTATTCCCGATGCCGATCGACCTCTTCACGCGGCTGGCCGGCGCCAAGGACGATCAGCCGCCGGCAGCCTGAGGGCGGCTGCGGCTCCGCCGGCGCGCCGGCTATTCGAAAATCGGCGTGTGCAGCGGGAGACAAACGATGCGACCATGGCGACCATCCTCACGGCACCGTTTGTCACCGGCATCACGTTTTCCACCGCATGCCGGATGGGTGGCCCAGCCATTTTCCGCAAAACCGGCCGGCACCATGGTCGAAGTGTCCGCGTGACTGGAGTTATTGATTGAAATTGAAGCAGTCGCAGCCATCCCCGCATAAGCCTGACGTCCCGGCACACACTCCGTGAATCTCCCGATTTCGAATCACGCGGCGGCGCCCAAACGCCTTCTCTGCGCACGCTGCCAGCGGCCGCAAAGCGCCTGCATCTGCCGCTGGATCACGCCGGTCGCCAACCGCGTGCCGGTGCTGATCCTGCAGCATCCGCTGGAAGCCGGCCAGGCCAAGAACAGCGCCGGCCTGCTGCACCTGTCGCTGGCCGACAGTCGCATCGAAATCGGCGAGCGTTTCGACCAGCAGCACCTGCGGGCGCTGCTGGGGCCGGGGTCGGTGCTGCTGTATCCGGCCGATGCCGCCGACCCGCACGCGCCGGCGTCGCCGTCCGCCGCTCCATGGCAGCTGGTGGTGCTGGACGCCACCTGGCGCAAGAGCCGCAAGATGCTGCATCAGAATCCGCTGCTGCGGCAGTTGCCGCGCCTGGCGCTGGCGGCGCCGCCGCCGTCGCACTATCACCGCATCCGCCGCGCGCATGCGCCGCACCAGCTGGCGACGCTGGAAGCGGTGTGCCAGGCACTGCCGGCGCTCGAAGGGGACGCAGTGCAGCCGGCCTGCGATGCGCTGCTGCACGCCTTCGACGGTTTCGTCGCGCAGCAGCTCGGCTATCGTCCGGACGCCAGCGAGCGGAGCTCCTGAGCAACTGTTGTCGGAACTCAAGTCGACGCGCGCGGTCTGCTGGTAGCCTGAGTAACGGTTTCCAGCCATGAAATTTTCTTCGCTCGCCTGCCAGGGCGCCCTGTGCGCCGCCATACTGCTGCCTGCCGCCGCGCTTGCCGACGGCGACGCGCGTCCGTCGTACTGGGCGTCGTCGTGGCAGGCGGCCAGGGATGAAGTCGACAGCATCTGGGCTTCCGACAAATACGAGCTGTACCTGCCGGTCAACATCTGGCACAACCGCTCGCGTTACAGCGCCGAAAAGATCGCCACCTACAACGAGGACCCATGGGGCATCGGCATCGGCAAGTACCGCTACGACAGCGACGGCGACTGGCACGCGCTGTATGCGATGGCCTTCCTCGAATCGCACAATGACATCGAGCCGATCGTCGGCTACGCGTTCCAGAAAATGTGGCGCCCCGGCGGCGACCTGCGGCTTGGCGCCGGTTTCACCGCCGGCGTGACGCTGCGCGCCGACTACAAGTACGTGCCGATCCCGGTGCTGCTGCCGCTGCTGTCGCTCGAATACGGCCGGCTGGCGATCCAGACCACCTATATCCCGGGCGGCAGCGGCAACGGCAACGTGCTGTTCACCTGGCTGCGCTGGCAGATGTGAGGCGACGTGGATGTCCGCATACTCCCTGGCATAACGGCCTATGTCGGGCGTTTTGTCTGCGGAATAACAAGATACTCCCGGTTTACGAAGAATCTGCGGCCAGCTGCAGCGCCCGCTGGTAGAGCGCGTTCTTCTTTTGCCCGGTGATCTGCGCCGCCAGCGCCGCCGCTTGGCTGACCGGGCAGGCGGCCAGCAGAATGCGCAGCACGCGCTCCGCCTCGGCCGCGGCGGCGTCGGCTGCCGCCGGCGCCCCTTCCACCAGCAGCACGAATTCGCCCTTCTGTCGCTTGTCGTCGGCCGCCAGCCAGGCGCCGGCGTCCGCCAGCGCGCAGCGGTGGATCTGCTCGAACAGCTTGGTCAGCTCGCGCGCGAACACGATGCGGCGCGCGCCGCCGAACGCCGCCGCCAGCGCCGCCACGGTATCGACGATGCGGTGCGGCGCCTCGTACAGCACCAGCGTCGCCGGCATCTCGCGCAGCGCCTCCAGCGCGGCGTCGCGCTGGCCGGCGCGCGCCGGCAGGAAGCCGACGAAATGGAAGCGGTCGTTGACCAGCCCGCCGGCCGACAGCGCCGTGATCGCGGCCGATGCGCCCGGCAGCGGCACGATGCGCAGACCGGCATCCAGCACCGCGTCGACGATGCGCGCGCCGGGATCGGACACCGCCGGCGTGCCGGCGTCCGACATCAGCGCGATGCGTTCGCCGGCCTGCAGCCGGGCGATGATTTTCTGCGCCGCCTCGCGCTCGTTGTGCTGGTGCGCGGCCAGCAGCGGTTTCGACAGCCCGTAGCGCCCCAGCAGCTGGCCGGTATTGCGCGTGTCCTCGCATGCCACCGCGTCGGCCAGCGCCAGCGCGCGCAGCGCCCGCAGGCTGATGTCGCCGACGTTTCCGATGGGTGTGGCCAGCACATATAATGCAGACGACGGGTAGGTCTGCTGCGCCACCTCTTTGGCCAGCGGCAAGACGGCGGTGAAGTCGGACGGTTCGTGGATCATCGGGAGGTGGCGATGTTGGGCACAGGAATCAGGGCGGGCCGGCGGATGGCGCTGCGGGGCGCGCTGGCGGCCGCGCTGCTGGCCGGATTGTGCGCCGCCGCTCAGGCAAACACAACCGCCCCGCTGGCGCAGAATGCCACCGACGGCGCGCCGCTGCTC
>JBAUJK010000060.1:0-2817 GCA_049683695.1 Burkholderiaceae bacterium | reverse complement strand
CCGCATCCGAGTGGTCGAGCGCCAGCCGGTGCGCGACGCGGCCGCCGCGGTCGTGGCCGCACACCGCAAAGCGATCGAAGCCGAGCGCGCGCATCACCTCCAGCATGTCCTGCGCCATGACCCGCTTTGAGTAATTGGCATGGTCCGGGCTGCCTGCCGGTTTCGACGAGTCGCCATAACCGCGCAGATCCGGCATCACCAGAGTGAACCGTTCGGCCAGCGCATCGGCCAGCTTGTGCCAGATCAGGTGCGTCTGCGGAAAGCCGTGCAGCAGCAGCAATGGCGGCCCGCTGCCGCCATGCCGCAGGTGGATGGTGACGCCGTTGACGTCGAGCCGGGCGCGTTCGAAGCGGGCCAGCATCAGGCTTGCTCCAGCATGCGCAGCAAGCCCTGCAGCGCGTGCGCCACGGTCTGCCGGCGCACCGCCTGGCGGTCGCCGGCGAACACCAGCCGCTCGGTCTGGGTGGCGCCGCCGGCTGACCAGCCGAAGCAGACGGTGCCGACCGGCTTGCCCGGCACCGCGCCGCCGGGGCCGGCGATGCCGGTGGTCGACAGGGCGACGTGGGCGTTGCTGTTGGCAAGCGCGCCTTCGGCCATCGCGGCGGCGATTTCCTCGCTGACCGCGCCATGCTGCGCCAGCAGCGCCGCCGACACGTCCAGCAGCTCGGTCTTGGATGCGGTCGAGTAGGTCACGAAGCCGCAGTCGAACCATTCGGAAGAACCGGCGATCTCGGTGATCGCCTGCGCAATGCCGCCGCCGGTGCAGGATTCGGCGGTCGTCAGAAGCCAGCCCTTGGCTTGCAGCGCGCGGCCGGCGCGCGCCGCCAGATCGGTGATGTCGTCCATCGAGAATGCTCCGCTGATGTCGTCATGGAAAGAAGAGCCGGCGGCGCGGGCGGCGCCGCCGGGCCGGCTCACTTTACCATCGTTGCATTATCGCGGCAGTGCGGCTAGCCGGCTTCCGCCCGCGCCGGCGCTTCCCTTGCATGCGGTGCGCGCGCGTCCGGCCGGGCGTCGGCCGGGACCGGTGTGCCGTAGCCGCCGCCTCCCGGGGTTTCGATCACGAACACGTCGCCCGGCCGCACCTCGGTGCTGGCGACGAAGCCCAGTTCCTCGTGCCTGCCGTCGGCGCGCAGCACATAGTTGCGCCCGCACTGGCCCGGCTCGCCGCCGGCCGTGCCGAACGGCGGCACGATGCGGTTGTTGGACAGGATCGAGGCCGTCATCGGCTGCAGGAAACGGATCTTGCGGATGCCGCCATTGCCGCCGTGCCAGCGGCCGCGGCCGCCGGAGCCGGCGTGGATCTCGTAGCTCTCCAGCCGTACCGGGTAGCGCCATTCGAGAATTTCCGGATCGGTCAGGCGCGAATTGGTCATGTGCGTCTGCACCACGTCGGTGCCGTCGAAGCCGTTGCCGGCGCCGGAGCCTCCAGCGATGGTTTCGTAGTACTGGTATTCGTCGTTGCCGAAGGTGAAGTTGTTCATCGTCCCGGGCGCCGACGCCAGCATGCCGAGCGCGCCGTACAGCGCATTGGTGATGCAGCTGGAGGTTTCGACGTTGCCCGACACCACCGCTGCCGGGTAATGCGGATTCAGCATCGAGCCTTGCGGGATGATCACGTTCAGCGGTTTCAGGCAGCCGGCGTTCAGCGGGATGTCGTCGTCGACCAGGCTGCGGAACACGTACAGCACCGCCGCCATGCAGATCGCGCTGGGTGCGTTGAAGTTGTTCGGCAACTGCGGCGAGGTGCCGGTGAAATCGATGTCGGCGCTGCGCTCGTCGCGGTTGACGCGGATCGCCACCCGGATCACCGCGCCGTTGTCGAGCCGGTATTCGTAGCTGGAGTCGGTCAACGCGGTGATCACGCGCCGCACCGCTTCCTCGGCATTGTCCTGAACGTGGTTCATGTAGGCCCGTACCACGTCGATGCCGAAGTGCTCGACCATCTTCAGCAGTTCGTCGACGCCTTTCTGGTTGGCGGCGATCTGTGCCTGCAGATCGGCCAGGTTCTGACGGATGTTGCGCGCCGGGTATTTGCCGGACGACAGCAGCGCGATGGTTTCCTGCTCCAGAAGGTGGCCGCCGCGGACCAGCTGGAAGTTGTTGATCAGGACGCCTTCCTCCTCGACCACGGTGCTGTCGGCCGGCATCGAGCCGGGCGTGATGCCGCCGATGTCGGCATGGTGGCCGCGCGAGCCGACATAGAACAGCACCTTCTCGCCGGCGGCGTCGAAGGCCGGCGTGATCACCGTCACGTCCGGCAGGTGGGTGCCGCCATGGTAGGGATCGTTCAGCATGTAGACGTCGCCCGGGCGCATGCGGCCGGCGTTTTCGCGCATGATGGTCTTGATGCTCTCGCCCATCGAGCCGAGATGGACCGGGATGTGCGGCGCGTTGGCGATCAGGTTGCCGTCGGCGTCGAACAGCGCGCAGGAGAAATCGAGCCGTTCCTTGATGTTGACCGAGACCGCGGTGTTCTGCAGCCGCAGCCCCATCTGCTCGGCGATGCTCATGAACAGGTTGTTGAACACTTCCAGCATCACCGGGTCGGCCGAGGTGCCGATCGCGCGCCGCGCGCGCCGCGCTTCGACGCGGGTCAGCACCAGGTGGTTGGCAGCGGTCACTTCCGCGCTCCAGCCCGGCTCGACCACGTTGGTGGCGTTCTTTTCGGCGATGATCGCCGGCCCGCGCACGACGTCGCCAGGGCGCAGGTCCGCGCGCAGGAAGAGGCCGGTGTCGTGCCAGGCGCCGCCGGAAAACAGCCGCACGGTTTCGGCCGGCGCCAGCGGCCCCGGGCGCGGCGCGAAGGTCTCGGCA